>JAFLSP010000259.1 GCA_022510885.1 Treponema sp.
ACTAATCCTTGCGGGCGGGAAGGGCACACGACTCGGAGAGGAGACGAGGCTCATCCCCAAGCCCATGGTCGAGATAGGCGGCTATCCGATCCTGTGGCACATCATGAAGATTTACAGCCACTACGGGCACAACGACTTCATCATCCTCACGGGCTATAAGGGCCATGTCATCAAGGAATATTTCCTGAGCTATTACAACCGCTACAGCGACATGACGGTTGACATGTCCGGCAACGACGTGCAGGTGCACAAGATGCGCGGCGAGCCGTGGAGGGTGACGATGCTCTACACCGGCCCCGACACGCTGACCGCGGGGCGCATCCGCCGCGCGAGGGAATACATCGGGGACGGGCCGTTCATGCTCACCTACGGCGACGGCGTGGCGGACATTGACATTGAAAAGCTCCTGGACTCCCACGCAAAATCGGGAAAGCTAGTCACGCTCACGGCGGTCCAGCCCGAGGGGCGGTTCGGCGCGCTTGACATCCGGGCGGACGGGACGATAAGCCAGTTCCAGGAGAAGCCGAGCGACGCATGGATAAACGGCGGGTTCTTCGTCTGCGAGAACAAGGCGCTGGACTACATCGAGCCCGAGACGGCGGACAGGACTATGTGGGAGCGCGCGCCGCTCCAGCGCCTCGCCAGGGACGGGCAGCTCCACGCGTACAGGCACGCCGGCTTCTGGCATCCGATGGATATGCTCAAGGACAAGGAAGATTTGGAGCGGCTCTGGGCGACGGAGAAAGCCCCATGGGACGTTTGGAATCATTTCGGGAAGAAGTGACATGGACGAACTGCTGACATTCTACAAAGGAAAGAGCGTGTTTCTCACCGGGCACACGGGCTTCAAGGGGACGTGGCTCAGCCGCATCCTGATTCTTGCGGGTGCTGACGTTACGGGCTACTCGCTTGAGCCGCCGACAGAGCCGAGCCTTTTCGGGCGGACGGACACGGCGGAAAGGATGCGCTCGGTCATCGGCGACATACGAGACGGCGAGAGGCTGAGGGCCGCCATGCATGAGGCGAGGCCCGAGATCGTCCTTCACCTCGCCGCGCAGCCGCTCGTGCGCGCCTCGTACAAGAACCCTGTGGAGACCTACGGGACCAACGTGATGGGCACGGTGAACGTCCTTGAGGCGGCGCGCTCATGCGGCTCAGTCGTGTCATTCGTCAACATCACGACGGACAAGGTCTACCTGAACAGGGAGTGGGCGTGGGGCTACCGGGAGGACGAGGAACTGTGCGGGTTCGACCCGTACTCGAACTCAAAGTCGTGCTCGGAGCTTGTCACCTACAGTTACAGGAACTCCTTCTTCAACGAGGAGATGTCGCCCGCAGTCAGCACGGCGAGGAGCGGGAACGTCATCGGAGGCGGCGACTACGCGGCCGACAGAATCATACCGGACTGCCTCCGCGCTGCGGAGGCCGGGGAGGAGATAATCCTGCGCAACCCGGGCTCCACAAGGCCGTACCAGCATGTCTTGGAGTGCCTCTCGGGCTACCTGCTTCTGGCTCGTAGGCAGTACGAGGACAAAAAATATGCTGGCGCGTATAACTTCGGCCCTGGTGACGAGAGTTGCGTCACGACCGGCGAACTTGCCACGCTGTTCTGCGGCTCATGGGGCGACGGCGCGTCATGGAGAAACGTGAGCGAGGAGAGCGCGCCGCACGAGGCGAACTTTCTCAAGCTCGACTGCTCCAAGGCGAGGTCTGTCCTTGGCTGGAGGCCGCGCTGGGGAATCGGGCAGGCGGTCGGGAAGGTCGTGGAGTGGGAGAAGTCCGTGCGGGGCGGAGCGTCCGCCGC
>JAFLSP010000026.1 GCA_022510885.1 Treponema sp.
TCGATGCTCATGCGGGCAAGTATAGCACAGAACGCGGCGGAGGACTAGCAGAAAATTCTCGCACATTTTTCCCCGATTTTGTGCATTCCGTGGTATAATGAGAGACGCAAAGCCCCTGGCGGCGCACATGACAAGGAGTTTCCATGCGTATTTCCTACAATGAATTTCATATTTCCCGGGCAGTCCGCGATGCCTGCGAGTTTCCTGCGCGGCTGTATGCGTCCACGGGCAACGTCATACTGGCTGACCTCAAGGCGGTGCGCGCCTTTGCCGTCAAACTGAACGACTATCTGAAAAAATCGGGCGAGCCTGAGAGCGCGCTCGTTTCCGCCGGGACGCTCAATGCCATGGGGCTGCTCGACGAGATTTTCCATTTTGCCGCCATGATGTACCGCAAGACCAAGTATCCTGCCGCCATGACGGAGCTGATGGCCGACCTTGACGCGCGGTTCGGCAGCGAGAACATCGACCGCCTGCTGCTCGAATTCACCGCCGAATTCCCGCCGACGGAAGTCTATCAGGGCAAGGTGACGGCGGAGGAATACCTTGCGCGGACGGCGTTCGACGCGGGCGCGGAACGCGAGCGCAGCAACCGCGAGGCGACCTTTGAGGAGCTGATGCTGCTGCACCTTGCCAACGAGGACCCCGCGTTCAAGCCGTTCTTCGTGCTGTTCAACGACAAGGCGCTCAAAAAGAACCCGCTCTACGCGCAGACCTGGAAGCACACGGCGGCGTTCTTCAAGAAGCTGCCGTACTGGGGCGCGTTCAACAACGACCTGATTCACTTCCTCAAGGAGCCGGTCAACTTTGCGCCCACCGACATCTACAAGCAGCTTGAGTACGTGCAGAAATACTGGGCGGACCTGCTCGGCGACTGGCTGCGCCGCCTGCTGATGGGCCTGGACATCCTGCGCGAGGAGGGCAAGCCGCGCTGGCATCCCACCAACGGCGGCGACGCGGACATTCCTGTCGCGAGCTACGACTACTTGCAGCGCGAGTACGAGCGGTTCAGCCCGGACAAGGAATGGATGCCCAAGGTCGTGCTGATGGCAAAGACGGTGCTCGTGTGGCTGTTCCAGCTTTCCAAGAAATACAACCGCGACATCTCGCGGCTCGACCAGATTCCCGACGAGGAGCTTGACGCGCTGCGCGACCAGGGCTTTACGGGGCTGTGGCTCATCGGCCTGTGGCAGCGCAGCGACGCGAGCAAGCGCATCAAGCAGATTTGTGGCAACCCGGAGGCGGCGGCAAGCGCGTACAGCCTGAACGACTACGAGATTGCGGACAACCTCGGCGGATGGGACGCGCTCGCCAACCTGCGCACGCGGCTGTGGCAGCGCGGCATCCGCCTGGCAAGCGACATGGTGCCGAACCACACGGGCATGGACGCAAAGTGGGTGGTGGAGAAGCCCGACGTGTTCGTGCAGCGGCGCGACAATCCCTATCCGCAGTACACCTTCAACGGCCCGAACCTGAGCGGCGACGGGCGGGTCGCGGTCTACCTTGAGGACCACTACTATTCCAAGTCGGACTGCGCGGTGGTCTTCAAGCGGGTGGACACGGCGACGGGCGACACGCGCTACATCTACCACGGCAACGACGGCACGGGCATGCCCTGGAACGACACCGCGCAGATTGACTTTTTGAACCCGGAGGCGCGCGAGGCGGTCATGCAGGAAATCCTGCACGTGGCGCGCAACTTCCCGATTATCCGCTTTGACGCGGCAATGGTGCTGGCAAAGAAGCACATCCGCCGCCTGTGGTATCCCGAGCCGGGGCACGGCGGCGACATCGCCACGCGCGGCGAGTACGCGCTCATGCCCGACGACTTTGAGAAGGCGATTCCCACCGAATTCTGGCGTGACGTGGTTGACCGCGTGGCGCAGGAAGTTCCCGACACGCTCCTGCTCGCCGAGGCGTTCTGGATGATGGAAGGCTACTTCACGCGCACGCTCGGAATGCACCGCGTCTACAACAGCGCGTTCATGAACATGCTCAAAAAAGAGGAGAACGCCAAGTACCGGCAGACGGTGCGCAACACGATTACCTTTGACCCGCAGATTCTCAAGCGCTACGTCAACTTCATGAACAATCCCGACGAGGAGACGGCGGTCGCGCAGTTCGGCAAGGGCGACAAGTATTTCGGCGTGTGCACGCTCATGGTCACGATGCCTGGCCTGCCGATGTTCGGGCACGGGCAGATTGAGGGCTTTGAGGAGAAGTACGGCATGGAATATATGCGCGCCTACCGCGACGAGCAGCCCGACCAGTACCTGCTCGACCGCCACTGGCACGACATCTTCCCGCTCGTCAAGAAACGCTACCTGTTCGCGGGCGTGGAGGACTTCCTGTTCTACGACGTGTGGTCGAACGGCTCCGTGAACGAAAACGTGTTCGCCTACTCAAACCGTGCGGGCGACGAGTACGCCATCGTTTTCTACAACAACGTCTACAACCGCGCCGACGGATGGATTAACGTCTCCTGCCCCTACGCCGTCAAGACGGGCAGCGGCGAGGACGACAAGACGCAGATGACGCGCACGTTGGGCGAAGGGCTGCGCCTGACGCGCGGCGACGACCGCTTCATGGTCTTTCAGGAGCAGCGGTCGGGGCTGTGGTACATCCGCCGCAACAACGACATCATCGACCACGGCATGTACACCATGCTGAACGGCTTTGAGAGCCAGGTCTTCTGGAACATCCGGCAGGAGCAGGACGACGCGGAGGGCAAGTGGAGCACGCTCTGCGCGTTCCTGAACGGACGCGGTACGCCCGACATGGAAATCGCGTGGCAGGAGTACCACTACCGCGAGCTGTACGAAGCGTTCAAGGCCGTCATCTCGGCAGAATTGGTGGCACAGGCGCATACATTGCTGCTCACCGCAAAGGAACGGCGGGCGCAGAACGTCAAGGCAACGACTGCCGCATCCCTGTTCAATTTGGTACAAGCGGACGCACTGCGCTTCTACGAGACCGCGCTTGTCTTTGCCGCGCGCGAGCAGTCCGGCAAAAAGAAGGCGAAGAAACTGCCGACTGCCGCAAAGCAGCTCGCCGCATTCAAGAAGGCGCTGTCAGCAATCGTCAAAGCGGTGCCCAAGTTGACCAAGCCGCTTGCGGACGCGGACGGCGCGACCTTGTACGCTTCGCTTGCCAAGGCGACCGGCGCGGAGGACTTCATCTTTGCCGGCGCGCGCGCGCACAACGAGGGCATCGTGCTGCTGATTGGCTACGCGCTCGTGCAGGGCATTGCCGCGGCGGGGCTGGCGCGCACCTGGGCGCTTGACCGCAAACTGCATGAGTTCTTGCAGGAAGCGGGCGCGGACACCGCCGGCGTGTGGAACGCCTACAGCCGCATCTTCGCGCTTGCCGCCGAAAAACAGCCGACGATGACCGCCAAGCAAAGCGAAAAAGACGCGGCCTTCCTGCTTGCACAGCGGCTTGTGCATGGCGCAGACGCATGGCTTTTGACCGAGGCGCACTGGTTCGACAAGGTGCTGTGGTTCAACAAGGAACTGAGCGACTCAAGCCTGTTCTTTGCGCTCGCGCTCCCGATGCTGACCGCCGCAAAAGAAAAACGGCAGAAACTGCTCGCGCTCTACAAGACGCTTGCCAAGGCAAAAGACAAGGCGAACTACCACGCCGACGACTTTGTGAAGCCGTTTGCGCCCAAGGTTGCCAAGCCGAAAAAGGCGGCTGAAACGGCAAAGCCGACGAGCGCGAAGAAAGCGGCAAAACCGAAGGCTCAAAAGGAGACGGCAGACAAACCGAAGTCGGTAGATAAGAAGAAAAAGAAGTAAGGCGCAATCCCCGGCAAACAGCCGGGGATTTTTGTCCTGCGGCGGCTTCGGTCAGCGCAGGCTTTCCAGCGCGGAGATGACCGACTGGCGCGCGTTTGCGGCGAGCGGTCTTCCGATGTCCGTGGGGGCAAGGGCTTCCGCCACGTTCGCGGGCATGGCGGGCATCTCGCCGACGGTGTGCCTGATGTAGTCTGCGCTCAGGGCGGGATGGTCGCGCACCACGAGCACCACCACGCTCTCGTCGTAGTCGGTCAGGTCGCGGTTGTTGAGCGCGGCGGCGTATGCGGACGCGGTGAGCCGGTCGGCAAAAATGCCGTATTTCATAAAGAGCGCACGGCAGGCATCGTCAATCTGTCGGTCTGTCACCTGCATGGGGAAGACGAGGTTTTTGAGCATCAGCTCGTTGTTGTGGAACACGTCCTCAAGCCGCTCAAGGTTGGACGGACTTGCGGGGTCCGCACCTGCGCGCTTGGCAAAAGGAATCATGCCGTCCATCACGGTACACTGCCCCTGCATATCAAGAATCAGCTCGTCGGTCGTGGGGCAGATGAAGCCGTTGACGGGCAGCGAGAGCCGCCAACTGTACAGTCCTGCTACCAAATTGCTGTAATTGCCCGGTGCCATGGCGTAGTAGATGTCGGAATGCACGTCTTTTTTCAGGCGGCTGAAGGCGTAGGGATAGAAAAAGGTCTGCGGCATGAGCCGACCGATGTTCGCGGTGTTCGCCACGGTGAGGCGATAGTGTTCCACCAGCGCGCGGTCGGCAAAAATCTCCCGCACCAGCGCGTGGCAGTCGGCTTCCGTGCCGTCGATTTCCAGCGGATAGATGTTGCCGCCGTTCCAAATGTAATCGCTTGGGGCAAGCCCGCGCGGCGTACCCTTGGGATAGAGCAGTACGGCTTTGAGATACGATTTGCCGCGCAACGCCCGCGCAAGGCTCGCGCCTAGTTCGCCCACGGTCACGTCAAGAAAAACGGCGGAACCGCCCTTGAGCTGGAAAATCGTCTCCATGCAGTTGACGAGGTACGAAATGCCGAAGTCCTTGTGGCTGCCCGTGGGCGTTTCGCACAGTTCCAGCGTAAAAAAGCGGTCGTTGCGCTTGGTCAGTTTCGGCTCAAACGGGAAGGCGCGCGTCGCAATCGTCTCGCAGATAATCGGGCTGAATTCTTCGTTGATGCACGCGGACGTGAGCGCGCCGGCAATGCTTGCGAACGGCGTTTTTTCGTTCGTGTACAGAATCCAACGGCGCAGGTCGGGGCTTTCGGACGGAATAAACAAACCGCCGTCCTGCGGCATACAATCCGTGACCGCGCGTTCAAAGTTGACAAACGTGTCGCTGCTTCGTGTGCTGTTAAATCTCATGCTTCCACCCACAGAGAGTGTACAGGAAAAACCGACTTAGTGCAATTCCGCGCGGTATTTGTTGACGAAGGCGCAGGGGCGGTAGGTCATTTTCGCTTGCCGCAGTCCTTCGTCGCCCAAGTCCTGCTCGCGGTTGATGAACGCCACCGAGTCGGGCAGCGACTTTGCCTGCTCGTTGTTCACCGCCTGATAGATGCCGTGCACGCCGTCGATGCCTTTCTCAAAATGCGTGACGAACATCGTTCCGCCCGCGACCAGCTCGCCCAAACTGAATCCGGCAGGCTTTCCGTCCGCGTAGACGATGATGCCCGAAAGCTCCAGCTGCGCGCGGAACTGCACCGCAATGCTGCACACGAGGAAGTCGCCGTCGTTTTCGCCGCGTTCGAGTCGAACGTCGCGCCAACGGTGCAGGATTTCCAGTGCGTCGCTTGCGGTCGTATCGTCAATCGCCCTGACCTCCGCTGTGTGCGCCGCATGAAAGCCGTTCACGTGGTTTTTCTTTTTGTGGAGCGCCTTGCCGCGCAGGCGCGCCAGGTCCTCGCGCCGGTACAGGTAGTCGCAGTTGTCGCGGTCAAGGCGTGGCGAGAGTCCGAGCGCGGAAAGTACGCCTGCACCCTCCGTCACGTGCCGTTCGGACAGATTCTTGATATACGCACACGGGCGCACTTCGGCGGAGGCGAGTATCGTGCGCAGCATTTCCTCATCGGGGAACGCGCCCATAAGCGAAAGAAATCGTATGCCGTCCGCATCGTGCCCGAGCAGCAACATCGTGTCATCGCTTGCCCGACTGATTTTGTAACGGTAGGTGTAGTTATCCAACAATAGCGAGGCAAACGTGCACTCGCAGAGACCGTCTGTCTGTTTTTGAAAGAAAGGCAGCAGTTCACCGCGCATACAGGTTGAAACAGGCTTCCATTGCGGAAAATCGGGAAGTAATGGCATTGCCTATTTCAGCTGCAACTTTGCGTAGACGCTGGGGAAATTCGCAATTTGGAACACGTTGTCAATGTTCGGATAGAATGTCTTTTTGATATATATTTCATCCCGCACGCCCAGGCGCACCCTCAGAGAAAGCGGCAGTTCGTAGCTCACCGTTCCCAACGCAATGCATTCCCAGCCTGTATCGGTGAACGACTGCTTTTGGCCGGCAAAATCATACATGAAGTATCCGTGCACGTCAACGGCGAGCGTATGCCCCGACGTATGCCGCCATTTCCAGCGCAGTACGGTCTCCGCGCCAACGGTGTAACTGTATTCTCGTTCCATGCCTTCATCATAACAGAAATTACGGTACATCCTTGCCCAGTCCGTCGTACCAAGCACAATGCCTGTCAGGTGCACTTGCCATTCCATGTCGGACTTTTCCTGCCGGACGCGCTGCTTGACCGCAAGACCCGACGCAAGCGAGGAAAGCTGCCACATATTGTTCCATATAAAGTCGTACTCAAGCACCAAGCCGAACGTCGTATCCGTCGTGTCGTCTTGCCGGGCACGCGAGATGAGCATACCGTCGCTCATGATGCGTACATCGTGGAAGAGGTTTTCGTTTGTTTTGGTCATGCCGCGTCCCGAGCCAACGCCCAACCCAACGATGATATCCAGATTGAACTGACTGTACGGATTGTTCGAGTCGTGCCCATAGGGGTCATTGTATACGATGCTGAGCCACGGGGAAGCAATCATGGGGAACGTTTCGCCGAGCGTTGCGCTGCCGAACGATGAGTGCATATACGCCATGCCCATGTCCATCCCTACCGACATTTCGTAAATGTTCCCCACGGTTCCGCGCGGACGCTGACGCAACAACAGCTCCGACCACATCCGCTCGGGATTCACCAGGTAGCCGAGCGCCCGATGAATTTCACCCGCCTCAAGTGAAAGTCGGTACAGCATTTCTCCCACCGGAAACGCGCCGATTGACGAGTATATCAAATCGTTTTTTGACGGCAGGGTTTTCTCGCAGAAATACTCCCAGGTAAAATCAGCAAGCGTGGCAAGCGCGAACGACTCGATGCGGTTCAGGTTCGCGCTCCGCCCCGCCATGTACGACATTGCCCCTTGGGCCGGATGCAGCACGAAATTCGTCCAGTACCAGTCATAGTCCCACTCCCATTTGTGCTCATAAAAATGGAAAATCCAATCCCAGTTAACTTTTGCCCAGGACGAGCCTATGAGGTAACGGTCCCAGAACAGCACGGTGCCGACCCAAAGTGCCGCCCCGGAGAGCGCGACCAGATAATGTTTTTTGCCGTCGTTCTCTTCGTAGACGGGTATGCCGTAGGTCTCCTCTGCGGACAGCAGCCGCACCGCGTCAAAGGTGATTTCTGGGGATGCAGTGGACGTATGTTGCGCGGGCAGCACGGAGCAGACCACGACCGCCGCCATAAAAACAAGGAATCGTCTTTTCATTGCGCCACTATCTCGTCCAGCTGCTTTTTGAGGGCAACGATGCGCGCGTACATCGCGGTGTAGTCGATGTCCTCCCGGCGGCGCAGTGGCTCAACGATGGCCTCAAGCGCGTCGGAAAGCGGTGTGAGCGAGACGTTGGCGACGATGCCTTTGAGCGCGTGCGCGTCCTCGAACGCCGCCTGCAAGTCCTTCGCGATGAGCGCGGAGCCAAGCGACGCAAATTTCTCGTTCGCCGCCACCATCCGTATCATCTTGAAGTAAAAATCCTCTTTGTTCAGGCAGCGCGCCATGCCCTCGTCGTAGCTCGCGCCATACGCGAGCAGTGCATCTTTTGTCAGCATATTCCCTCCTTAAGTTCGCCTATTGCATCGGCCGGAGCCGTTCCTCAAATTTCTTCGCCGTCGCCGGGCTTTCGTTCTTAAGCGCCGTGCCCTGTTTTACCTGCTCAAGCAGCTCGCTCGTCGGAATCGGCTTGCCGAAATAGAAGCCCTGAATCTTCTCGCAGCCGTGCTTTCTGAGGAATTCCAGCTGTTCGGCCGTCTCCACGCCCTCGGAGAGCGTGTGGATGCCCAGTTCCTTTGCCATGGAAAGCAGCGCGCGCAGAATCACGCCGTTCTTGCCCGTCGGGTTGAAGTTGCGCATGAATCCGATGTCGAATTTCAGCAGGTCGAAGCTCATTTCCTGAAGCACGTTGAGCGAAGCGTAGCCGTCGCCGAAGTCGTCCATCCACACCTTGAAGCCGAGCGCGTGGAAATGGTCAATCTGCTCCTGCAAATACGCCGCGTTGCGCGAGAAGCCGCTTTCGGTTACCTCAATCATGAGCATTTCGTGCGGCACGTGGTAGCGGTCCATGATTTCGGTGACGGCGGCAACCATGTCGCGCTGGTCAAAGTCCGTGCGGCAGAAGTTGAGCGAGACCGGCACGGGAGTCAGCCCGCCTTTCTTGCGGATTTCGTACTCGCGGCAGACTTCCTCCACCATGTACAAGTCCATGCGCACGCCGAGGTTGTAGTCCTCGATGACGGGGATGAACACGCCCGGCGAGAGCAGGCCGCGCTGCGGGTCAATCCAACGGGCGAGTGCCTCGAAGTTGCAGACCTCGCCCGTCTCCGCGCGCACAATCGGCTGATAGTAGACTTTTATCCAGTGTTCTTCCAGCGCCTGACCGAAGTAGGCGAGAATGTGCTGCCGGTCGTCGGACTCCTTCATCAGCTTCTGGTCGTAGTAGCAGAGCGCGTCGTTGTAGTTGACGCGCAGCGTGGCGCAGGCAAGGCGCGCGTAGTCAATCGCCGTAATCACGTTCGGCGTGAGTCCCTCGCGCTCCAGGAAGATGCCCGCGTGGACCTCCACGGACGTGCCTTTGCCCACCTGCCGCAGCCGCCTGCGGAAATCCTCCAGCTGCTGCTGGTGCGCGGCCGCGCTCGTCATCACGGCGAAGTGGTCGTCGGAGATGCGGCAGACGGGCATTCCGACAAAGGTATTCCGAAGGACTGCCGCCGTCTTCATCAGCAGCGTGTCGCCCTCGGTGTAGCCGAAACGCGCGTTGTAGCCTTTCATGTTCACGATGTCAATATAAATGAATGCGGGCGAATCGCTCTGCGCGATGAGCCGCGTCTTTTCCGCCTCGCACAAACTCTTGAAATGCGACATGTTGGGCAGGTCAGTGAGCGGGTCTTTCTCCGTCGTCCGGATAATGTAGTTTTCTTCTGCCATGCGGATTGACTTTGCCACGCGCGCGAGAATCAGCTCGGGCATGTCGAAAGGCTTGGTGATGAAGTCGCTTGCTCCCTGCTCAAACGTTTCGATTTCCGCCTCTTTCTGCGCTGTCAGGACGAGCACCGGGATGTGACGGAGCATTTCGTCCATGCGCATTTCTTTGAGTACCTCAAAGCCGTTCATCTGCGGCATGGAAAGGTCGAGCAGCACCGCCGAAAGGATGCTGCTGTAGCGGCGAATCAATTGCAAGGCCTCAAGACCATCGGATGCCGTCTCCACCTTGTAGCGTTCCTCAAGAATGTTGGTCAGCAACATCCGGTTGACTTCCTCGTCGTCCACCACAAGCACAAGCGGCTTGCCATGTATGCTCTCGTCAAGTTCAAAATCAGCAACGTCTACCATAGTTTCTCCTCGTGACCCGATTTCGCGCGAAAAATAACGTCTCAATTATAGCGAACGACGGAACTTTTTGCCATAGCAAAGCCCGTTTAAAACAAAAATGATTACCCCGCAGGATAATCATTTTTGTCGCGCATGGGCCGTCTTGGATTTGAACCAAGGACCAAAGGATTATGAGTCCTCTGCTCTGACCGCTGAGCTAATGGCCCAAAAGACACCGCATCATAGCATTTTTTCGCGATTAGTGCAATCGGTACGCGCTTTCGTGTACACCTGCAACGGCGCGGCCGCTCGGCTCGTCCATGGATTTCCAGGCGGCGTCCCATTCCAGTGCCTTTGCGGTGGAGCAGGCGACGCTCGCCTCGTGGGGAACGGTGCGGGCGGCGGTCTCACTGGGGAACAGACCCGCAAAAATCTCGCGGTAGTAGTAGGCCTCTTTGGTTGCGGGCGTGTTGACGGGGAAACGCCGCGCGCGGCTGGCGAACTGCGCGTCGCTTATTTTGCTTTCCGCCACCTGCTTGAGCGTGTCAATCCAGTTGTAGCCCACGCCGTCGCTGAACTGCTCTTTCTGCCGCCAGCAGATTTCCGGGGGGAGCAAGTCCTCGAATGCCTTGCGCAGCACCCATTTTTCGATGCGCTGGCTGCCGTCCGCCTGTTTGACGCACATCTTGTCCTGCGGGTTGACGCGCATGGCGATGTCGATGAATTCCTTGTCCAAAAACGGCACGCGCCCCTCCACGCCCCATGCCGAAAGGCTCTTGTTGGCGCGCAGGCAGTCGTACAGGTGCAGTTTGCCCATCTTGCGCACCAGTTCCTCGTGGAATTCGCGCGCATTCGGGGCCTTGTGGAAGTAGAGGTAGCCGCCGAACAGCTCGTCGCTGCCTTCTCCGCTTAAGACCATCTTGATGCCCATCGACTTGATGACGCGGGCGAGCAGGTACATCGGCGTGGACGCGCGCACCGTGGTGATGTCGTAGGTCTCGATGTGATAGATGACGTCGGGCAGCGCGTCGAGGGCTTCCTGCACCGTAAAATGCACTTCGTGGTGCACCGTCCCGATGAAGTCGGCGGCTTTGCGCGCGGCGGCAAGGTCGGGGCTGCCCTCAAGCCCAATCGCAAAACTGTGCAGGCGCGGCCACCACGCCGTCTCCGTGCCGCCGGTCTCCACGCGCTTTTCGGCAAAACGCTGCGCAATCGCCGCGATAATCGAGCTGTCAAGCCCGCCGCTCAGAAGCACGCCGTAGGGCACGTCGCTCATCAGCTGCTTTTTGACGGCGGCTTCCAGTCCCGCGCGCAGGGCGGCGCGGTCGCTCTTGTTGTGCTCAACCGCCGCAAAGTCCTCCCAGTCGCGGTGATACCAGCGCACCGGCTCGCGCGTCGCCGCCGTACCCGCGCCCGCTCCGCCCACCAGATAGCAGCCGTTGGGGAATTCTTCTATTGTACAGCACGTGCCTTCCAGCGCCTTCAGTTCCGAGGCGACGTAATAGCGGCCGTCCGCGTCCCAGCCCTGATAGAGCGGAATCACGCCGATTTCGTCCCGCGCGATGAGGTACAAGTCCTTTTCGCTGTCGTACAGGGCGAAAGCGAAAATGCCGCTCAAGTCCTCCAGAAAATCCACGCCCTTTTCCTGATAGAGCGGCAGAATCACCTCGCAGTCGCTCTGCGTCTTGAATGCGTACTTGCCCGCGTAGGCGGCGCGGATGTCCTTGTGGTTGTAGATTTCGCCGTTCACCGCAAGGATGACCGTGCCGTCCGTGCTGACCAGCGGCTGCTTGCCCGAAAGCGGGTCAACGATGGCAAGTCGCTCGTGGCTCAGCAGGGCGTTCTCTCCCGTGTACACGCCGCTCCAGTCCGGCCCGCGGTGGCGGATTTTCCGCGACATATCCAAAACCCGCGCGCGCAGCTCGTCGCGCAGCCCCTCGTCAATCGGCCTGCTTCCCGCCGCCAAATCAAACGCACCCACAAATCCACACATAGTCCGCTCCTTGCGCTCCTCTTCCCGGAGACGAAAAAAGGCATCTGCCGCACCCGACTTGCGCACAAATCGGATGCGACAGACACCTTCGTCCTGCTCTCACTATAGTGCATCGCGCGGCTTTCGTCAATCACCGTAGCGGCGGATGATGTCCTGCGCGACCTCCGTGCGGCTCTGCCGGCTGTCCATGGCGATTTTTTCGATGTGGCGGTGCGCCTGCGGCTCGGTGAGGGCGAGGCGCGCAATCAGCAGGCATTTTGCGCGGCTGATGAGGCGGCTTTCGTCCAGTTTTTGTTGCAGGCGGCGGTTCTCGGCCTCAAGTTTGGCGAGCCGCGCCCTGCTTGCCATGAGCAGTTTGACCGCCTGATAGAAAAAGTCGGGGCTAATCGGCTTGGGGAGCACGAACACGCCGTCGTCCTCCACCTGCATGGCGATGTCGTCCAGTTTCTCGCGCTGCACGACCAGAATCACGCCCGCGGACGACGATTCCGCCGCGTGCAGGGCAAAGGCGTCGCCCAGCTCGTTGGAAAGCGGCGTGTCGATGATGATGATGTCGAACGCGCCGTCGAGCAGACAGCGCCGCGCCTCCGAGCCGTCCGTGGTGGTGACGATGCGGCTGAATGCCTGGGACTGGAGCAGCTCGCTGATGATGCCCATCGTCGTGCTGGCGTTGGAAACGATAAGGACGCTCTCCATACGATGCCTAGACCGTGCCGAACGCCGGGTCGTCCGCCTCCGCCGCAAGGAAAGCCTCGACCGTCGCCTGCGGCAGCACCGTGCGCACGAACGCGCTCTCGCGCGCGCAGGAGCGGGCTTCGGTCAGGTCGCGCGGCAGCGACTCGAACGATACGCCGCCGTCCCACCCGGGCGAATCCGCCTGTTTCGGCTCGGCAAGCGCGAGTCCCTGCTCAATGCCCTCCAGTCCCGCCGAAAGGATGAGCGCGAGCGCGAGGTACTGGTTGCACGAGGGGTCGGGCGAGCGCAACTTGAGATACGCGCCGTGCTCGGTCGGCTCGGGAACGCGGACAAGCTGATTGCGCTGCTCGCGCGTCCAGGCGATTTCACGCGGCGCGCCGTGCCAGGCGAGACGGTCATACGACTCCCGCAACGGATTCAAAAACGCCGTTATCTCGCGGATGCGGAACAGGATGCCCGCGATGAATGCGCGCGCTTCGGGAAAAAGCGACAAATTCGTCAAAAGATTTTTGTTGCCCTTGTACAGCGCGATGTTGATGTACAGCCCGCTTCCCGCGCCGTCTGCAACCGGCTTGGGCAGGAAGGACGCGAACAGCCCGTAGCGGTCGGCGACCGTCTTGACCACCGTCTTGAACGTGCTGAGGTTGTCCGCCGCGTCAAGCGGCGTTCCGCGCCGGAAATCGACCTCGTTCTGCCCCGGTCCTTTCTCGTGGTGGCTCGACTCCGGCTGCACGCCCATCTGCTCCAAAGTCAGGCAGATTTCACGGCGCACGTTCTCGCCCCGGTCGCGCGGCGCAAGGTCGCAGTAGCCGGCCGCGTCGTGCGGCGTTCGCGTGGGATTGCCCTTGTCGTCTCGCTGAAACAAATAGAATTCGCATTCCGTGCCGATTTTGCACTCGTATCCTTTTTCCGCCAGCCGCTCCACCGTCTGCCGCAGCAGCTTGCGCGAGTCGCCCGGGAACGCCGTGCCGTCAGCCGTGCGCACCGTGCAGAAAAAGCGCACCACGCGCCCGTCCTGCGGCCGCCACGGAAGCACGCACAGGGTCGCCGGGTCGGGGACGATGAACAAATCCTGCGCCACGCCCGCAAAGCCCGCCACCGCGTTCGCGTCAAAGGCGATGCCCGTCTCGAACGCGCGCGCCACTTCCGACGGCTGAATCGAAAGCGACTTTATCGCCCCGAACATATCGATGAAGAACAGTTTGATGAACTTTACGTCGTGCTCCTGCAAATAGGCCTGCGCCTCGTCCTTGGTGTACATTCCGCCTCCTCACGCCAGCAACGACTCGTCGCCGGTGTCCTTTTCAAATTCCGCCGCATCCATCGCGCGCGTAATCACGGCGGCAGAAAGCCCCGCGTAGTCCGCCCGCTTCGTGCCGAGCGCGGCAAGCTCCCGTGCGGCAATGCGCGCGAACGCGAACGCGCCGTCGGGACGCAGGTGGCTGTTGTCCGCCTTGCCGTCGGGAAAATTCTCGTACAAGCCGCCGTCAAAGTGCATGAAAAGCGCGCGGCTTGCCGCCTCGCCCCGCGCCGCAAGGTACGCGCCCGAAAGCGCCGTCATGTCGATGCACGGAACGTCCTGCGCGCGCGCGACCGCGAGGACGGCGGCGGGATAGTCGCCGTGCGTGTCCTCCAGCGTGTGCTCGGCGGAGAATTTGCGGCGGGCAATCGGCGTGAGCAGGATTGGCTTTGCGCCAAGCGCGCGCAACTCGCACACAAATCGCGTAAGGTTCGCGCGGAACGCGCCGCCCGCGCCGGGGTCGGTGTAGCGCGCGGCATCCTGCGCCTTTTCGTCGTTATGCCCGAACTGGATGAGCGCGAAGTCGCCCGCCCGCGCCGCCTGCTTCACCGCGTCAAAGCGCCCCTCGTCGATAAAACTTTTTGTGCTGCGCCCGTTCTTGGCAAAGTGCAAGAATTCCGTCTCCACGGGGAAAAAACGCGCCAATTCCTGCACCCAGCCGGTCTGCGGATAGGTCGTGCAGTCGTTGTACTGCATGATGGAGTCGCCCAAACACAAGATTCTCATCATCCGCTCCCCTTACTCGACCGTGACCGACTTTGCCAGGTTGCGCGGCTTGTCGGGGTCGTTTCCGCGCTGCACGGCGCAGTAGTAGGCGAGCAGCTGCGCGGGAACAATCGCGAGAATCGGCGAGAGCGCGTCGGCGACCGGCGGAATCGCAATCACCGTGTCAACCGCGTCCGTGAACGCGCCGTCCGTGTCCTGCGTGATGACCATCGTCGCCGCGCCGCGCGCCTTCACCTCCAAGATGTTTGAGGCGATTTTTTCGTACAGCGCGCGCTGGGTGGCAATGCCGACCACCAGGCTGTTTTTGTCCATGAGCGCAATCGGCCCGTGCTTCAGCTCGCCGGCGGCAAAGGCCTCGCAGTGCATATAGCTCACTTCCTTGAGCTTGAGCGCGCTTTCGAGCGACGACGCGCTGTCGAACAGCCGCCCGATGTAAAAAATCTTCGCCTTGTTGAACTGACGGCTCGTGAACTTCTGAATGTCGGTCTGATTGTCCAAAATCTGCCGCACCTTGTCCGGGAGCGCCGCCAGCTCGCCGAGCGTCTGCGCGTAGTCCGCCGCCGCAATCGTGCCGCGCGTCTGCGCCAGCTTGAGCGCGAGCAGGTACAGGCACATCAGCTGCGTCGTGTACGCTTTAGTAGAGGCCACCGCGATTTCCGGCCCCGCCCAGGTGTAGATTACCTCGTCCGCCTCGCGGCTCACGCTGCTGCCCACGCAGTTGGTGATGGCAATCACCTTTGCGCCCGCCGCCTTTGCCAGACGGAGCGCGGCAAGCGTGTCCGCCGTCTCGCCCGACTGGCTGATGACGATAAAGATGTCGTCCTCGCGCAGGATGGGATTGCGGTAGCGGAACTCGCTCGCCACGTCCACCACCACGGGAATGCGCGCGAAATGCTCGAACACGTACTTGCCCACCATGCCCGCGTGGTATGCCGTGCCGCACGCCGTAATCACCACGCGCCGCGCGTCCGCCCATGCCGCGCCCATGTCGATTTCGTCAAACTGAATGTCGCATGGTCGGCCGTCCTCGTCCAGCACCAGGCGCGGACGCAGCGTGTCGGTCAGCGCCTTGGGCTGCTCGTAGATTTCTTTCAGCATGAAGTGCGCGTAGCCGTCTTTCTCCGCGGACGAGATGTCCCAGTCCACGTGATACGGCTCGCGCCTGATTTTCTCGCCCGCCGCCGTAAAGAGGTCCACGTGGTCGTCGTACAGCACCGCGACCTCTTTCTGCTCAAGGAAGTAGACGTCGCGCGTGTGCTCAAGAATCGCCGGAACGTCGCTCGCGATGAACTGCTCGCCCTTGCCCAGGCCGACAATCAGCGGGCATTCCTTGCGCGCGGCGATAAGGCGGTCGGGAAAATCCTTGCAGACGATGCCGAGCGCATAGCTGCCCTCAAGCTGCGCAATCGCCGCGAGGACTGCCTTGAAAATCTCGCCCGTCCTTTCGTAGTGGTAGGTGATGAGGTGCGTGATGACCTCCGAATCGGTCTGGCTGCGGAACACCACGCCCTGGTCTTGCAGCCACGCCTTGAGCGCGGCGTAGTTCTCGATGATGCCGTTGTGCACCACCGCGATTGACCCGCCCTCGTTGACGTGCGGATGCGCGTTCGTGTCGCTCGGCTCGCCGTGCGTCGCCCACCGCGTGTGCCCGATTCCCACCGAGCCGCGAATCGTCTCCTTTGCGAGGGCTTCCTCCAGGAAGGCAAGCGCGCCCTTCGCCTTGCGCACGACGATGTTGTCGCCGTCCATCACCGCAACGCCCGCAGAATCGTAGCCGCGGTACTCCAGTTTTTTGAGCGCGTTAATCAGGACGGGCGTCGCTTCCCGGTGTCCCACATAGCCAACAATTCCACACATACAAGCCTCCGCAGC
>JAFLSP010000260.1 GCA_022510885.1 Treponema sp.
AAATTATGCTATACTATATGCATGGATTCCATTTCTTATCCGCCGAAGTCCCGGCCGATGTTTGCGGCGGGGGTGGGGGCGCAGTTTTGCATAGGGCTTGCCTGCGGCGCGCTCGACCTGCTGGTGAGTTATGTGGTGAACAGCCTGAGGATTCCCCTGTTCCTCGATGAGTTCCTGCTGATTGCCGCGTCGTTTTTCGGGTGGGTGAGCGGGGCGGTCTGCATCGCGTCGCATTCCGTGCTCAACATCGCGGTCAGGCTGGCGGCGGGCAACCACAGCCTTTCGTTCGTGATGCTCGACGCGCTTTTCGTTTTGTGCGATGTGGCGACGTTCCTCATCGTGCGGCTGATGTTCCGCAAGTCCGAGCGCATCTCGGTCACGGAACTGCTGCTCGCGGGCATCACGGTGGCAATCGTCATAAGCGTTATCGGGGGGATTCTGTTCGCGGTGCTGTTCACGCTGTTCGGCTACGGCGAAATCGTCTCGGTGCGCCACCTGACCATGCTCCTTCTGCACAGCCGCTTTCCGCTCGCGGCGGCAGCCATTCTCAGCCGTCTGCCCGTGAACCTGCTGGACAAGATGCTTTCGGTCTTTCTGGGCTTTTTCATCGCCCTGGCAATCAGACGGACGTTCCGTCTACCCCCCCCCATTCAGATGTAGAGGTATCTCCGCGAATACCTGAGTCCCGCCTCCCGGAGAAGTGGTGATGCGGAACTCGCCGTCGAGCACCGCAACGCGGTTGCGCATTCCGCGAAGCCCGAAGTGTCCTTCCACGCGCGCCGCGTCGTCAAGGTCGAAACCCTCGCCGTCATCGCTTATGGTCATGGCGATTGCCTCCCTGCCGCGGCGGTCGGTGCTGGTGCGGATGAGCACGGCGCATTCCTCCGAGCCTGAGTGCATCTGCACGTTGACAAGAGCCTCCTGCATGATTCTGAACAGGTGAAGCCTCTGCGTCTGCGCGAGCGATTCGAGCGGCACGTCGGGGCGGATGCAGAGCGTGCAGCGGATGCCGCTCTGCGCGGAGAAGATGTCCGCCCATTCCTGCAATGTGGCGGTAAAGCCGCGCATCACGTCAGGCGGGATTATGTTCCGTATAATCGAGCGCACGTTGTTGATGTTGTTCGTTTCCATCGCCTCAACGTGGCGGAGCAGGGCGGCCGCCTCGTCGTCGTTCGCAAGGCGCGATTTCAGCTCACGCACCGAGAAGAGCGCGGAGCGGCTGTCCTGCGCGATGGTGTCGTGCAGTTCCTTGTAGATGCGGTCGCGCTCCTCCTCCTGCATGGCGATGGTCGCGGCGCTGACTGCCTGCTCCATCTGCATCTTCGCGCGGAGCCGGTGCACGGCGCGGGTCTGCCTGATGTACAGCACGAAAAAGACGGTGGACGCCAGAAGAAAGAGCGAGAGCAGCACCATGACGAGCGAGACCACCCGCCAGGAAGCGTCGTTCAGTTCCGCGTTGATGCGGACGTAGCGCGGCATGAGTCCCTGCACCGTGTCCGCGTCCTCCGCCTCGGAAAGACGCGCGAGCAGGGCGGCAAACTCGGGCGAGTCCATCGCCTTTATCCTGAATTCCTCCGACTGCCGCACCGCCCGGGCCGCCGCGCGGAACGCCTCGATGTCCGCCTCGGAAATCTCCTGCGGGGGAAGCGCCTCCCACGCCGCCACGAGCGGGTCGCCTCCCTGTGAGGCGGCGCAGGCGGCAAGCAGGAGCGCGAGCGGAAGCAGGAGGAGCGTGGCGATACGGTGCTTTTTCGTTTTCATCGGGTTTTCCTCATATCAGCATGATTATAGCA
>JAFLSP010000261.1 GCA_022510885.1 Treponema sp.
GCGCACGCCCGCAGACGAGCTTTGCTCCTTGGTGATTTTGAATTCGCCGATTTGCGCCGTGTGCTGCACGTGCGGCCCGCCGCAGACTTCCTTGCTGAACCAGTCGCTTTTCGGGTCGCGCCCGATTGTGTACACTTTGACGCTCTCGCCGTACTTGTTCGCGAACAACGCGCGCGCGCCCTCGGACTGCGCCTGCTCAAGCGGCATGATTTCCATCGTAACGGGCAGGTCTTTTTGAATCTGCTCGTTCACGATGCTTTCCACGCGCTCGATTTCCTCCGCGGTCATCGGGCGGTCGAACGTGAAGTCGAACCTCATGCGCTCGTTGTTGATGTTGCTTCCTTTCTGCGCCACCTTGTCGCCCAACACGTTGACGAGCGCCTGCTGCAAGAGGTGCGTCGCCGTGTGGTATTTCGTGGTCACTTCGCTCTGCTCGGCAAGACCGCCCTTCGCAGACCCCGCCTCAAGCGACTTTGAAGCCTCGCGGTGCTTCTGCTCCGCCGCCTTGAAGCCCTCCAAATCCACCGTGAAGCCGTGCTCCGCGGCAAGTTCCTGCGTCAACTCCACCGGATAGCCGAAGGTGTCGTACAGGCGGAACGCGACTTTCCCGCTGATTTCTTTTTTCGGATTCTTCATTAGATTGGGCAGGAGTTTTTGGAATTCCGCCTCGCCGTTTTTGAGCGTCTCGCGGAATTTCTTTTCCTCCGCCGTCAGTTCGTCCGTGATTTTCGCGCGGTTCTGCTCAAGTTCGGGATACGCATTCTTGAAATTTTCGATGACGGGAACGGCGACCTGCGCAAGGAACGCATCCTCGATGCCGAGTTTCAGCCCGTGGCGGACGGCGCGGCGAATCAGGCGGCGGAGCACGTAGCCCGCGCCCACATTTGACGGAGAAACGCCCCGCTGGTCGCCCAAAATGAAAACCGCCGCGCGCGCGTGGTCCGCGATGATGCGCACGGACTTGTCTTTTTCCGCGTCGCTGCCGTACTTGTACGAAGCGAGCCGCTCGATTTCCGCGATAATCGGCTGGAAAACCTCGGTGAGGTAGACGCTCGTCTTTCCCTGCAAGATGCAGTTGGTGCGCTCAAGCCCCATGCCCGTGTCAACGTTCTGTTTGGGCAGTTTCACGAGCGTCTTTTCGTCGATGCGGTTGAACTGCATGAACACGTTGTTCCAGATTTCCATCCAGTTCGCGCTGTCGGTCTTTTTGTTCGAGCCGGGCGGAGGCAAACCCTCGCCAGTCCAATAGAAGATTTCGGTGTCGGGACCGCACGGACCTGTCGGGCCTGCCGCCCACCAGTTGTCGCTCGCGGGAAGATAGGCGATTCTGTCCTCGCTCATGCCGTTTTCTTTCCAGTATGATGCCGCCTCATCGTCGCGCGGGGCGGATTCGTCGCCCTCGAACACCGTGACGGAAAGTTTGCGCGGGTCAAGGCCGAGCCATTGGGGGCTGGTGAGGAATTCATAGGAAAACGCAATCGATTCTTTTTTGAAGTAGTCGCCGAGCGACCAGTTGCCGAGCATCTCGAAGCAGGTCAAGTGCGACGGGTCGCCCACCTCGTCGATGTCGCCCGTGCGGATGCACTTCTGGTAATCGGTGAGGCGCGTTCCCGCAGGATGCGGCTCGCCCAAAAGATACGGCACAAGCGGATGCATTCCCGCCGTCGTGAACAGCACGGACGGGTCGTTCTCGGGAATGAGCGACTGGCCGGAGATTTCAGCATGATTTTTGCTTTTAAAAAACTCGATGAATTTTGAACGCAGTTCGTTAGC
>JAFLSP010000262.1 GCA_022510885.1 Treponema sp.
GCGCGTCAGTTCAGCACCATGCGGTCGCTCAGGGCTTCGCCTTTGGCAGTCTGGAATTTCTCCATCAAGTCCTGCACCTGCAAACGGCGTTTGTCCTCGCCGCGCACGTCAAAGACGACGCGACCTTCGAGCATCATAATCAGGCGGTTGCCGTACTGAATGGCGTGGCGCATGTTGTGCGTCACCATGAACGCGGTCAGGCAGTCCTGCTCCACGAACTGCTGCGTGAGGTCGAGGACTTTCTGCGCGGTCTTGGGGTCGAGCGCGGCAGTGTGCTCGTCAAGCAGGAGCAGCTCGGGCTTCTGCAAGGTCGCCATGAGCAGCGTGAGCGCCTGCCGCTGTCCGCCGCTCAGCAGCCCCACCTTGCTTTTCAGGCGGTTCTCAAGTCCCAGGTCAAGCAGGGCGAGCTTCTCGCGGTAGCCCTCGCGCTCTCGGGCGCGGATGCCCCAGCCGAGCGTGCGCCGCTTGCCCCGCCGCATCGCCATGGCGAGGTTCTCCTCAATCTCCATGTTGCCCGCCGTACCCATCATCGGGTCCTGGAACACGCGGCCGAGATACTTCGCGCGGCGATGCTCGGGCATATCGGTCAGGTCGATGCCGTCCAGCACAATCGAGCCGGTGTCGCACGTATGCACTCCGGCAATCAGGTTGAGCAGCGTGGACTTTCCCGCGCCGTTGCCGCCGATGACCGTGATGAAATCGCCGTCCTCAATCGTCAGGCTGATGTCGTGCAGGGCCTTCTTTTCCGTAATCGTGCCCGCGTTGAAGGTCTTGGAAAGGTGCGTGATGCTAAGCACGGGCTTCCCCCCGGGACGCACGGCGGCGCAGGAATGAGCGGGCGAACCAAGCCCGAATCACGGGAATGGCAAGCGCGAGCGCGACGATGACCGCCGTCAGCAGCTTGAGGTCGGTTGACTTAAGACCGAGCTGGAGGACGATGGCGATGATGATGCGGTACACCACCGACCCGAGGATGACCGAGATGAGCGTGAACCAGAACGGCAGGAAGCGCCCGAAAAAGCCGAACAGCACCTCGCCGAGGATGATGGACGCAAGCCCCACCACAATCGTGCCCGTCCCCATGCCCACGTCGGCATAGCCCTGGCTCTGCGCCACGAGCGCGCCGCTGAGGGCAATCAGCCCGTTGCCGAGCATGAGGCCGAGGATTTTCATCGTGTCCGTGTTCACGCCGAGCGCGCGCACCATGCGCGGGTTGTTGCCCGTCGCCCGCAGGCTCGACCCGATTTCCGTCCCCAAAAACCAGTAGAGCACGGCGACTATCACCGCGCAGACCACCACGCCAATCACAAGCGACGACTGGTTGAAGCCGAGGTGAGCCGCTTTCTGCAAGCGCGTCATCAGCGTGGGAACGCCCAACAGCGGCGTGTTCGCCCGCCCCATCACACGGATATTTATGGAATACAACGCAATCATGGAGAGAATGCCCGCAAGAATCTCGTGAATCTTGAGCTTGGTGTGCAGGAATCCCGTCGCAAGCCCCGCAAGCGTTCCCGCGAAGAACGAGACCACGAGCGCGGCAAGCGGGCTGACCCCGCGCACCACAAGCACCGCGCACGCCGACCCTCCGAGCGCGAACGAGCCGTCGCACGTCATGTCGGCAATATTCAGGATGCGGAACGTCATGAAAACGCCCACCGTCATAATCCCCCACAGAACGCCCTGTGCCACCGCGCCCTGCATCGCAAGCAAAACATTCATGCGCTGATTATAGCGCAGAAAAGTCGTGCGTGTAAATCGGGAGCG
>JAFLSP010000263.1 GCA_022510885.1 Treponema sp.
GGCGTGTAATAGTTCAATATGTCGATTCCATTGCTCGTGGTGATTGACCAACACGCGCCAAGTTCAGCCATCTTGTCGCGGACAGACTGTGCGAGTGCGGAATTGAAACGCAAGTCGCCGGTAGCAGGAGCGCGACAGTTGTACTTCGCAAGTTCCTTTCGGAGCGAATCATAATCATCAGTCATAAAATACGTGTACATCGTGCCATTGACGTTGACTCCCACATCGTGCCGAACAATGTTGCCTTTTTTTGTGCTTACGTCCACCGCGTTGCGCACCACGCGGAACGAACACGGCTCCGGGCCGACAAGTCCTTCGTACTCTAAAGGATTGAGATATCGGCGTATGTATACGGGGAACGACTTGTTGGTCTCTTCGTTCTCCCCGCCCCGCTGAACGCGGCACGCCACTTCCTTTCCGTACTGGCCGCCCGAACTGAACTTCATTTCGCCATAGTCCGGGCCGTGCGGATTGTTTGCGTTGCCGCTTGCAGAATAGTAGGTGCTGCTGTACCAGTCCCAGCACCATTCGGAACGTCCCGCCCCCATCTGCGCAATGCCGTCTGCGGTTATGGCGGTCTTTGCCTTCTGCGCGTCGTTGCCGCCAACGTAATCGTGTGTACCCTGCTTCTTTCCGCCGCGCGCCGCGTATTCCCACTCGGCCTCGGTGGGCAGACGGTAGCCGTTCGCGCTCCAGTCGCAGGTAACGTTTGGAAATTCCGTGCGGAACAGTTTTGAGTAGGTGATGGCATCTTTTGAGCCGTTCGAAGCGTAGCACGGCGTAAGCCCCTCGGAAACACTGCGGCGATTGCAGTACAGAATCGCGTCGTACCAGGTGACGTTCTCAACGGCGGTGGTCTTCCAGTTGATTTTAGGGACGCGTGTTCCTGTTCTTTTTTCCTCGTAGCCCTCCGGGTACGCGCCGATTTCGTTCATCCATTCCTCGATGGTTATCTTGGTGCGGCTCATGTAAAAGTCAGATACACTGACGGAATGGACGGGTGAGGAATCTTTCCCATCCTTGCTCCCCATTTGGAACGTTCCGCCTGCAACATAGACCATGTTGTTCTGCGCAGAAACTGCCGCCGAACAAAACATGGCGACTGCCAGTGCAATTATCCTTACCTGTTTCATATCAACTCCTTTGCGCTTTACGTCCGCACGACAGTTGTATTTTAACCGTCCATACTACGGACAGTGTTCTCTCTCTTTGCTAATGTATGATGAGGCATTTTTGGCAATGGTACTCGGAGTGCCTTGTACAGCATTGCACCTGCTATGCAATTAAAAATTGAAACTGACAACTTTGCTCTGAGTGTGCTTGCATTGTTCGGGAATTCGCTGCCCAATATACCGCCTACGTATCTCTTCGGGAGCGTCTTCACCTTCAAAGGCAAACCTTAACAAGTACTCGGGATGCGGTGGATACTGCTCATTGCCATGACGAAATCCGACTACTTCGGGGTCGTCTTTCATGCCTTCAAAATCTTTCACGTGCTTCCACCCGGAAGTGTTCTTGTATACACCTTCTATTATGCACTTTGACGTGCCGCATACATAGTCCGCTTCTTCTGCTTTACGAAACTCGTTACTCTTCAATTTCCAGTATTTATGCGTACATTCATACGGATTGCCTTCACGGTCTTCAAAGCCAGGTTTTCCTTGGAACGAAGCTGAAATGCAGAGGAACATAATCTTGTCATTTTTGCAGTCAGCGACTGCAACTTCATTTTTTCCCATAATTAACTCCTTTG
>JAFLSP010000264.1 GCA_022510885.1 Treponema sp.
CAGCCGCACGGTCATTATCTTCCCTCCGCATCTCCCCACGCGCGCGCTTTTCTGCTACACTTGTCCCATGGACTACACGCGACGGCCGCTCGCCGTTTTCTTCGCCTATTACCGGCCGCACCTTGCGCTGTTCGCAGCGGACATGCTGTGCGCAGTCTTTATCGCCGCGATTGACGTGGCGTTCCCGATGTTCTCGCGCTATGCGCTCGACACGCTCATCCCGAACGGGAACCTGCGGCTCTTCCTCATCCTCGTGGCAGCCCTCCTCGCGGGCTTCGGCCTGCGCTGGCTGTGCAACTGGTTCGTGAACTACTGGGGGCACGTATTCGGCAACAGGATTGAGCAGGACATGCGGCGCGACGTGTTCGACCGCCTTGAGAGCCTGCCCTTCAGCTTCTACGACACGCACCGCACGGGAAAAATCATGGCGCGGGCGACCACCGACCTCTTCGAGATTACCGAGCTTGCCCACCACGGCCCGGAGGACTTCCTGATTGCCGTCCTCACGATTCTCGGCTCATTCTTTCTTCTATTGAAAATCCGCTGGGAGCTTGCCGTCATCGTCATCATCGCGCTGCCCGTGATGATTTTCATCGTCATCGCCTCCAGAAGGAGCCTCTCGCGCACGTCGGTCAAGGTGAAGGAGCGCACCGCCGAGGTGAACGCGAGCCTTGAGTCGAGCATCTCGGGAATCCGGGTGACCAAGGGATTTGCCAACGAGGACTTCGAGCGCGAGCGCTTCGCCATCCGCAACCAGGAGTACAGCCGGGCGAAGCAAATCCGCTTCCGCTTCATGGCGTTCTTCCACTCGAACATCGAGCTGTGCAACAACCTGCTCTCGCTGATTGTCCTTGCCGTCGGCGGCTTTCTCATCATGCGCGGCAGGATGACGCTGCCCGACCTCGTGGCGGCGAACCTCTTCGTGGCGAGCTTCACCGCCCCGGTGCGGAAGCTCACGAACTTTGTCGAACAGTTCACCACCGGCATGGCGGGATTCCAGCGCTTCCTTGAGATTATGCGCGCCGGCACGGAGCCTGCGGACAGCGCGGACGCGGTGGAGATTCTCTCGGCGCGAGGGAACATCAGCTTTAGGGACGTGGACTTCTCGTACACGGCGGACTTCCCGGTGCTGCGCGGCGTGAGCCTTGAGGTGCGCGCGGGGGAGAAGTTCGCGCTCGTGGGGGCGAGCGGCGGCGGCAAGTCCACGCTCTGCAACCTGATTCCGCGCTTCTACGAGATTACCGGCGGCCAAATCCTGCTTGACGGCATCGACATCAGGAGAATCAAGAAGTCCTCGCTGAGGGCGCAAATCGGCATCGTGCAGCAGGACGTCTTCCTGTTCGCGGGGACAATCCGGGAGAACATCGCCTACGGGAAGCCCGGCGCGAGCGACGATGAGATTGAGGCGGCGGCACGGCGCGCGGAAATCCACGAGGACATCATGCTCATGCCGAACGGATACGACAGCGTGGTGGGCGAGCGGGGAATCAAGCTGAGCGGCGGGCAGAAGCAGCGCGTCTCAATCGCAAGGTGCTTCCTCAAAAATCCGCCGATTCTGATTCTTGACGAGGCGACCAGCGCGCTCGACACCGCCACCGAGATAAAAATCCAGCGCTCGTTCGACGAGCTTTCAAAGGGCCGCACCACGCTCGTAATCGCGCACAGGCTTTCCACGATTAAGAACGCCGACAAAATCGCCGTCGTCACCGACCACGGCATCGCCGAGCAGGGCACGCACGACGAGCTGATGGC
>JAFLSP010000265.1 GCA_022510885.1 Treponema sp.
TGGGTTCCGTCTACGTCCATAACGCTGTCATGGAAATTCTCGCTCTGAGCGGCGACGTGCTTGTACCCGGTGGAATTTTGTAGTACACTGGGTGGCATGGAGTGGTTTGGGGTAAAATGAAGAGAGGGATAGGCGTGGTGTTTCCCATAACGCGCAGCATAAAAAGTCTCTGCTTGCTTGCCTTGTGCGCGGCGTTCATGTCCTGCTCATCTACGGGCACGTTCAGTATGCCTGACCCGAGCACGAAGATGATTGAGAGCCGGACGCCCCTGAATCTGCCCGAGGAATGTCTCCGCCACGAGATATTCACGACTGCCACCAGTGGCGCGAAGCATCAGAATTCCAATGTCATCATTGCGAACGCCGTCGCCGCCCGCAGAGAGCGCAGCATCACGGCACCCTCGCTTGACGTGCTGCTGCTGATGTTGCATGACACCTACGGGCTGGTGTTCACGCCGTCAAAAAGTTCGTACACGCATTTCTTCATATACAGGGAGAGCGACGGTCAGACGTTCTGCATCGAGAATCCCGAGAAAAACCGCTTTGTTGCGTATACCTGTGTCGTCAGGACAAAGCCGCAGGAACTTGCCAGTTACCAGAAACTGACGGGTGAGTATGCCGATATTGTGGAGCGCATCGAGGCGAACAACCGGATGATTCAGCTTTGCCGCACGCCGTCGGTGGAAAAGGTGCGCCAGGTACCTTATACGGCGTACCGTCCGGTGACGAAATACCGAAAGGTGACCAGGTGGGAAACGGTAAAGGTGTACGAGCAGGGCCGCTACATTGAGCATCGCAGGCCCGTCGAGGAAATGGAGCCGTACACGGTGCAGGAAGCATACACGGCGTATCGGACGGAAAGGTATATGGAAGCGAACCCCGCGTACAGCCCTGCGCGGGCGGCAGAACTGGAGCAGGAGAACCTGGGACATGGTGCCAGTCTGGAGAACTTGGCGAGGAGAATCGGTGGCAGTGAGTGCGACTTCTTCACCATACGGTACAATGACTAAGATGGTGCTCGTTGCCGCGCTCTTGCTCGGGGCGGTGTCGTGCGCGACGACGAACACGTACACCAAGTCTGCCGACCTGTTCTATGAGGACGGCAAACTGGTGACCTCCGTCAATACCGAGACAAAGGACGGCAAGATTGTCAAGAATGAGCGCGAAGTCTACAAGCAGTTCGCGGTTGAGCGGGGGGCATATATGGTGTCCGTGCGCCACAAGGCGGATTTGCTCAAAGAGAAGGGAGAGGGGCTGATTCTGGTGTATGACAGCAACAGGAATCCGGTGGCATCGTGTGATTTTACCGAGAGAAAAGGAAAAATCGTGCTGTCCCGTCCGCTTGTCGAGACCGAGCCGCAGGATATGGCGGTGCAGGAGGCCGTCGAATTCTTGCAGGGCAAGGACATAGGACAGTCGCTCAAGGACAAGTCGGAAGGAAGTTTGTCCAGGGTCACAACGACGGAGCGGATTACCGTGGAGAGCAAGCCGGACGGGAAATGGATAGCGTACTCGTTTTTGGGTCGTCCGTTTGTCGTCATTGGCTCAACGGTGTGGAGTGTGCTAAAATGTACGGGCTATGCGTTCGTCAACTTCCTTGGCGGAAACCATTATGCAAAGACGGGGCAGGGGAGGTGGATGGTGCCGTCTGTCAAGGATGCCGTCGCGGCAAGGGATGCGGCAAAAGCGGCGAACAGCATCCAGTATGAGGAGTATCACAAGACGTTCACGAAGAACCAT
>JAFLSP010000266.1 GCA_022510885.1 Treponema sp.
ATCACCCAATAGAAATCTCCGCCTGCGGGAAGCGGATGTTCGCCTTGCCGGAGTCGGACGCGCCGGCGGAAAGAATCGTGAGCGCGCCGAGCCTGCCCCAGAACATCAGCGCGATGAGAATCACCTTGGCGAACGCCGAAAGCCCCGCCGTGATTCCCGCGGTAACGCCCGCCGTTCCGAGCGCGGAGCAGACCTCGAACAGGATGTGCTCCACCGGGGCCGCGTCGCTTATCGAGATGAGCGCGCCCGCCGCAATCAGAATCACGATGTCCGCCGTGAAAATGATGCTCGCCTGCAAAACCTTGTCCGCCGCAATCTCCGAGCCGCCGAGCCGGTGGTATTTCTCGCCGCGCCAGTACGAGCGGAGCGAAGCGATGAGCACCGCGAGCGTGTTGATTTTCATGCCGCCCGCCGTGCTGCCCGAAGCCGCGCCGATGACCATGAACACGCAGAAAATCAGGTAGGTGGCAGGACGGAGCGCGCCGAAGGGCACGGAGTTGAATCCCGCCGTCCTGAACGTGACGGACTGGAAGAACGCCGCAAGGTACTGCTCGCCAAGGCGGTAGTCCGCCATCGTGTTGTCGTACTCAAGTATATAGAAGATGAGCGTGCCTGCCGCAAGAAGAATCGCCGTTCCAATCAGAACGATTTTTGTGTTGAGCGCGAGGGCAGGTTTTTTCGCCGCGCCCTCCGCGCCGCGTTTCTTTGAGTGCAGGGCAGCGTCGGCAATCGCACGGATGTTCGTGATGCAGGAGAAGCCGATTCCGCCAAGAATAATCAGCAGCGCGATAATCAGCGTGATGTACGGGTTCATGCGGAAGCCCTCAAGACTGTCCGAGTAGAGCGCGAAGCCCGCGTTGCAGAACGCCGAGACCGAATGGAAGAGCGCGCGCCACGCCGAGCGGAGCGAAATCCCCTCGCGGACGGCGAAGCCCGCAAAGAGCAGCGCCGCGCCCGCGCCCTCAATCGTGAACGTGGTGAGCACGATGTTCTTCATCGAGCGGTAGATGCCCGCCGTGTCGTCGTCGCTGAGCATATAGCTCAGCATCATCTTGTCCTCAAGCGAGACGCGCCTTCGGATGACGTAAATCGTGAAGTACGAGAGGAGCATGATTCCCAAGCCGCCGATTTGAATCAGCACGATGAGGATGAGCTGCCCCCAGAACGTGAACGCGGTTGCCGTGTCCACCACAGTAAGCCCGGTGACGCACACGCACGATGTCGAGGTGAAGAGCGCCTGCAAGAACGTGAGGCCGCGCCCGTCAGTCGTCGTGAAATTCATCATCAGAAGGAGCGTGCCCGTCAGGATGACCGCCGCGAAGCTCATCAGGATTGTCTGCGCCGGGTTCACGAGCATCTTCTCCACGTAGCCTTTGACGCGCTTCATGCGGCTGTAAATGCGCAGAACCATGAAGATGTTGCGGATGATGATTGCCAAGACCGCGATGCTTGACGAGGCGAGCGAGTTGTACAGGAACTTGGCGTAGCAGAAAAGCAGGACGAAGACGGCCGTGAACGCGAGCGATGCGGCGTTCGTGCGGATGTAGTGCAGCTTGTACTTTGCCGTGCCGATTCCGACCGCGGTCTCGCCGATGACGCATGCCATCAGCACATAGTCGATTATTTTCCCCGCGAGCCGAAGCGCCGGCAGCGTTGCCTCCGACTGCTCGCAATACATGGAGACCACGCTCAAAAACGCGGTGATTACGATGAAATACTTGTACTGTTTCATGGCGGTG
>JAFLSP010000267.1 GCA_022510885.1 Treponema sp.
TTATGGAAAGCACAAAGCGCACAGCCACCTGCGGCGAGCTTCGCTCGGCAGATGTGGGCAGGAAAGTTGTTTTGAACGGATGGGTCAGCCGCACGCGCGACTTGGGCGGGCTCTTGTTTATCCGCCTGCGGGACCGCTACGGAGTCACGCAGGTGATGGTGGGGGACGCAGCGGGCGACGACGTGAGAAAGACCGCCGCCGGCCTCAAGAGCGAGTTCTGCATCGCCGTGGAGGGCACAGTCCGCGCCCGCAGCGACAAGGACATCAACCGCGATATGCCGACCGGCGAGATTGAGGTCGAGGCGTCGGACATCGAAATCTTCACCGCGAGCCAGGAGCTGCCCTTCTCTATAGAAGAAGTGCGCCAGAAAGACGGCACGCTCGTCCTTCCCAACGAGGACTTGCGCCTCAAATACCGCTACCTTGACCTGCGCCGCGAGCCGATGCAGAAGAACATCATTCTGCGCTCGGAGGTCACGTTCGCCGTGCGCGAGTACCTCACCTCGCAGGGATTTTTGGAAATCGAGACGCCCACGTTCATCAAGTCCACGCCGGAAGGCGCGCGGGACTACCTCGTGCCAAGCCGGGTCCATCCGGGAAAATTCTACTCGCTCCCGCAGTCGCCGCAGCTCTACAAGCAGCTCCTCATGGTGAGCGGCTTCGACAAATATTTTCAGATCGCGCGCTGCTACCGTGACGAGGACGCGCGGGGCGACCGCCAGCCCGAGTTCACGCAGATTGACATGGAGATGAGCTTCACAAGCCGCGACGAGGTGCTTTCCGTCACCGAGGGAATGATGCGCCACGTCTTCAAAAAGACGCTCGGCTACGACCTGCCCGCCCAATTCGACCGCATCGCATGGGAGGACGCTTTCGATTTCTACGGCAGCGACAAGCCCGATTTGCGCTTCGATTTGAGGATGCAGGACGCGGCGTTCATGGCGGGGCTGTCCGACTTCAACGCGTTCAAGGCGGGCGCCGCCAACGCCGACAAGTCGGTTGAGCGGCACAAGAGGAGCGGACTGAAGGCGCTCGTCGTGAAGAACGTCGCCGACAAATACTCGCGCAAGAACATCGAGGCGCTGGAGACCGTCGCGAAAATCAACCACGCCAAAGGCCTCGCATGGATGAAGGTGGGCGCGGACGGAGCGTTCGAGGGCGGAATCTCAAAGTTCTTCGCGGGAAAGGAGGCGGAGATATGCGAAAGGCTCGGCGCGGAGAAAAACGACCTGCTTCTCTTCGTGAGCGACGAGAAATGGCAGACGGCGTGCGCGGCTCTCGGCGCGGTCCGCAAGCAGCTCGGCAAAGACCTGAGCCTCCACAATCCGAATGACGAATTCCACTTCGCATGGATAATCGACTTCCCCTACTTCGCATGGAACGAGGACGAGAGCCACTGGGAGACGGAGCACCACATGTTCACCCTCCCGCAGAAAAAATACTGGCCCACGCTTGAGAGCGACCCGGGCAGCGTGAAGGGCGACCTCTACGACCTTGTGCTCAACGGCTACGAGCTCGCGAGCGGCTCGATGCGTATCAACGACCCCGCCTTGCAGGAGCGGATTTTCGAGATCGCGGGCTACAGCCGGGAGCGCGCGGAGAAGGCGTTCGGCTTCCTTGTGACGGCGTTCAAGTACGGCGCGCCGCCCCACGGAGGAATCGCCCCCGGCCTCGACCGCCTTGTGATGCTCATGCGCCACGAGGAGAGCATCCACGAGGTCATCGC
>JAFLSP010000268.1 GCA_022510885.1 Treponema sp.
AACTGGGCTAGGGGAGACTTGCGTGGCGGGGCAAAATTACAGTAAGGATAAATCCGCGCGGCTTAGCGGTTTCATCGCTGGTGAAATCCCCTGGCTGGAGCATAAACATGTTTTTTTTCATTCTGCCTTTCTTCCTGTATCCCGCTTCCGCCGACAGCCTGCTGTCGAAATTGACGCGGAACTTCATCGCGGGGCTGCATCCCGAAATCAGGACGAGAACCGAGCGGGTGCTGGACGGCCTGCACCGAGATGGCGTTGACGTGCACATCGTGCAGGGCTTCCACTCGTATGAGGAGCAGGACAGGCTGTACCACATCGGGCGTGACGTGACGGGCGAGCGGGAGGGCTTCGTCTCCGGCTCGACGTTTATGGGCCTGAGTGACTATCCGCACATGCGGATGTCGTTTGGTTTTCCTGCGGCGGTGCTGGACAGGCGGTTCAAGAACGGCGAGGTGACAGGATTAGAAAAATCGCACGGGAACTTCCGGCGTATTTTTCCGCGCACCTGAACCGCGACCTTTTCTGCTATGTCGCAGGGGAGGGGTTTTACCGTTCGCTCGGCTTCGAGCGCGTACCGCGCGATATGAGGCTACTGCTCCCAAATAAGCAGGTCGGAGGCGAATGCGATGAGGTCGTCTTCCGCAAGGAAGACGGAGAAATCCGCGTCAACTGCCACGATGAAAGACTTTATCGAGAACGAGATTTCTTTTACGGAAAACACGATGTACCATGCCTCGCTGCCGTTCACCTCGGCGGGATGGTTCTGGCTTGTGATGTTGCTTTTCTCGTGTTCGTCCATGAATATTCCGTGGATGCGCCGCGCGTTGTGCTCATAGTCCATGTCAAAGAACGAAACCTGGACCTCCTCGCCGTCCTGCAAGAAGTAGCCGCTTGCCTCCCAATGCCCCACAATCGGGATTGCCCACTCGGCGTACCCTTTTTTCTCTGCATAAGATTCGTTCACCCGGCCGAGCGTGAAAGCGGCGAAGCGGCGCTTGTCTGCATTCTTGGGGAGGACGCACAAAGATTTTCTCAGTTGCGGATAAATCACTGCCGCGCTGTCCGCCCATGCGTTGTTCATGAACGCCTCAAACTCATCGTCAGAAAAATCGTATGCATCAATTTTGATAAGCAAAGTCCGCTCCGTGTTCATGCCCTCAACCGTCCAGATGTCTCTGTCAACCGTGATATGCGCGTGCAGTACGTCATCGCCGGGAAGCGCGAACTGCACGGCCTCTCCTGCCGGGACATCTTCTGGCGGAGGAAGCGGCACGGCGCACTCGGCGACCGTTACCTCCACGCGCTTTCCGAATAGGTCGTCACGGTAGACGGCCATGGCGAGCGCGTGGGTGCCTTCCGTCGGCGCAAGGGTGCTGAACTTGCCGCTGGCGATGTCTGAATCCGCGAGCGTCTCAAAATCCACTATAACGATGCTCTCGATGATGAAATCCCAGCTTACGGGAAAGTTCGTAAGGCAGGTACGCACGGCTGCGGAGAATTCGGGTATGGTGGCATTCTCTGCTGTCTCAAAAACAACATCGTCCTGCTGGACAACTTCATCGTACCGCCGCATCTTCTCCTTGATTTCGGTGTAGTCAGAGAGCGTCGCGCCAGCTATGCCGAGCGCGGCAAGAGCCGCTTCCGTGTCCGCGCTTTCTTCGGGGGTGGCGAATG
>JAFLSP010000269.1 GCA_022510885.1 Treponema sp.
AAACACATTCGCTTAGACAAGCATACGGGAACTTCTGCGAATCAAAAGCACGAACTACGGACGCACCGAACTCGTCCCGATGCAGGAAACCAGTTACGAGACTGCGGAGTTCCAGCGGTGATGTACGCCATGCAGGTCAGAACCAGCAAAGAAAGTCAATTCGCAAAACGAACGACCGAAACAGAACTAGAGGGAATCAAAAAAGCGGCATACCTCACAAGTCTGCGATAACTAGCCACATAGATTTTCGAGTTTCTTTCCATAAGATGGAGAATCATTGTTTCCTGTCTGTATAAATGATAACAGGAGTACCGCCAAGACAGTCACCTCCCCTGCAGTGCGCGCTCGCGCCTCACGTGCTCCATGTCGTGCCTCATCATTATCCTGACAAGCTCTGGGAACGGTGTCTTGGTCGGGTTCCAGCCGAGCCGCTCCCTCGCCTTGGTCGGGTCGCCCAGCAGCGTCTCAACCTCGGCCGGGCGGAAGTAGCGCGGGTCAACCTCAATCAGAGCCTCGCCGGTCTTTTTGTCGAAGCCCTTCTCGTCCACGCCCTCGCCGCGGAACTCCAGCTCGATTCCCGCCTCGCGGAAGGCGAGCTGGCAGAACTCGCGCACGCTGTGCTGCTCCCCGGTCGCCACCACGAAGTCGTCCGGCTCGTCCTGCTGCAGAATGAGCCACATGCACTCAACGTAGTCCTTCGCGTACCCCCAGTCGCGCAGCGCGTTCAGGTTGCCCAGGTAGAGCTTTTTCTGCATCCCCTGCGCTATGCGGCTCGCGGCCAGCGTGATTTTCCTCGTGACGAAGGTCTCGCCCCTCCGCTCCGACTCGTGGTTGAACAGGATTCCGTTCGCGCAGAACATCCCGTAGCTCTCGCGGTAGTTTTTCATAATCCAGAAGCCGTACATCTTGGCGACCGCGTAGGGCGAGCGCGGATAAAACGGCGTGGTCTCCCTCTGCGGGATTTCCTGCACCAGCCCGAACAGCTCGGATGTGCTCGCCTGGTAGATGCGGCACGTCCGCTCCATCCCAAGGAAGTGCACCGCCTCAAGGATTCTCAGCACGCCCGTCGCGTCCGTGTCCGCCGTGTACTCGGGCACCTCGAAGCTCACCTGCACGTGGCTCTGCGCGCCCAGGTTGTATATCTCCGTCGGCCGTATCGCGCGGATGAGCCGGATGAGGCTCTCGCTGTCGGTCAGGTCGCCGTAGTGCAGGCGCACGCGCCGGTCCTTGTGCATGTCCTCAAGCGCGTCCTCAAGGTACAGGTGCTCGATGCGAGCCGTGTTGAAGCTCGACGAGCGCCGGATGATGCCGTGCACCTCGTAGCCCTTCCCCAGCAGCAGCTCCGCCAGGAACGACCCGTCCTGCCCCGTTATGCCCGTGATGAGCGCGATGTTCTTTGCCATGATTGTGGCCTCCTTTATGTGGGTGTGATGATGTTTTTATAAAAAAATGTGATGGTTCCGCACGGGGGTATGTCATGCGAAAACGGACAGCCCAGTGCGGCCGTTTGGAATATTCAGCGCATACAGGAAGATTATCCTGCCATACACAAAGGATTATGCTGTAAGCCTTAAAAGATTATCTTGACAGGCTTACAGCATAATCTTGCAAGGCTTAAATGATTATGCTGACAGGCTGAGAACATAATCCTGCA
>JAFLSP010000027.1:0-1489 GCA_022510885.1 Treponema sp.
GAAAATATGGCGTTTTTGCGCGAATCCGTGTATACTACCCCCGTAAGGAGCAACGATGAAAAGCGGAACGAAGAACCTGCTGGTGACGGTCGCTGTCGTGGCGGCGGTGCTGTTCGGGGCATACAGCTGCTACAAGACGAACTACAACGGCATGGTCGCCAAGGACGAGACCGTGCAGGGGGCGTGGGCGCAGGTGCAGAACCAGTACCAGCGGCGCATGGACTTGATTCCCAATCTGGTGAGCACGGTGAAAGGCTACGCGGCGCACGAGGAGCGCGTGCTCACGGACGTTGCCGAGGCGCGCTCGCAGGCGGGCGGCGTGGTGCGCATTGACGGCGCGCTGCTCGACGACCCGGAGCAGTTCAGGAAATATCAGCAGGCGCAGGACTCGCTGGGCGCGAGTTTGCAGCGGCTTCTGGCGGTCACGGAAAACTACCCGGACTTGCGGGCGAACGAGCAGTTCCTCGCGCTCATGGACAGCCTTGAGGGCACGGAGAACCGCATTTCCGTGGAGCGCAAGCGGTTCAACGACGCGGTGCGCGACTACAACACCTACATCCGCACGTTCCCGCGCTCGCTCATCGCCAACATGAGCGGCTTCCGCGCGAAGGCGTATTTTGCGGCGGCAGAGGCGGCGCAGACCGCCCCCACGGTGCAGTTCTAGCGGAGGGCGGCGATGAGACGTTTTTTTGTGTCCGCAGTCCTGCTGCTTGCGGCGGGGTTCGGCGCGGCGGCAGACGGCATTCCCCCGCTCGGGGGCAGTCCCGTGGTTGACACGGCGCAGGTTCTTTCCGCGCGCGAGCGGGAGGAGCTGAACGCCTTTTTGACTGCCACGAGCGAGCAGACGGGCGTGCAGGTCGCCGTGCTGACCGTCCCCACGCTGAACGGCAAATCAATAGAAGATTTCGGCATCGCGGCGGCGGAATCCTGGGGCTTGGGGCAGAAAGGCGCGGACAACGGCGTGCTGCTGACGGTCGCCATGCAGGAGCGCGAGGTGCGCATCGACGTGGGCTACGGCCTGGAGGGAACGCTGACCGACACGACCTGCGGGCTGATTATCCGCCAGAGCATCATCCCCGCGTTCCGGGCGGGCGACTACGCGGCGGGCATCAAAGCCGCCCTGGAGCAAATCGTCGCCGTCGCCACGGAAGGCGCGACGATTGCCCCGCAGGAAAGCGAGGGCGACTCGCCCGCCGACTTCATCATCCCGCTTGTCATGTTCGCGCTGTTTTTCGGCATCGTGGCAAGCGCGCAGGGCTACGGGTTCTTGGCGTACCGCCTGTGGCTCGCCCTGCTGACGGGAAGACCCGCGCGGCGCACCATATACCCCCGCACTCCCCCAACGAGCGGCCATGACCCCTACGGCGCGTTCACGGGCGGCTCACCCCATTCCCGCTCCGGCGGATTCGGCGGCTCGCACGGCGGCGGACACTTCGGAGGCGGCGGAGGTCATTTTGGCGGCGGCGGCGCATCGGGCAAATGGTAGCGC
>JAFLSP010000027.1:1589-16046 GCA_022510885.1 Treponema sp.
GGAGGTCATTTTGGCGGCGGCGGCGCATCGGGCAAATGGTAGCGCACCCGCCTGCCTTGCGCGGGGCGGTGCACGGACATAAAACCCTTGACAGCCCACGGTATGTTTATTAGTTTGTAGTCAGGAGGCAGGTCATGCAGACAGCAAAGAGCATACGTTTTACCGCACAGCCGGAGTTATGCGCCCAAATCGACTCATACTGCAAGGAGCGCGGCTGTTCCCGCAACTGGTTCATTGAGCAGGCTGTCAGCCAGTATCTTCTGGAGTGCATGGAAGACAAAGAGGATTATGAGATTGCCGCCGCCGCTTTGAGAAAATTCGAGAGTGGAGATGGCAAGACTTATTCAAGCGCAGAACTACGCAAGGAATTCGGGCTTGAGGGTTGAGTATTCGGAGGATGTCAGAAAACAGCTCTCAAAATTAGACAACACCATCAAGAAAAGAATCCTTGACTATATGGACGAGGTGGAGAAACTGGACAATCCGCGCTCGCGCGGAAAACGTTTGGTTGGAATCCTGCGAGGTTTGTGGCGTTACCGGGTGGGCGACTACAGAATCCTTTGCAAGATAAAAGACGATGTGCTTGAGATTCTTGTCGTTGAAATCGGACACAGAAGAGCGGTGTATGACGACAACTGAATCTCCACGCCGTCGCGTTGCCTGCGGCGGCTTCGTCCATTCCCTTGTCTCTCGGGCTTTTTTTCAGTATTCTATAGAATATGGCGTATGAAGTGACGGCGACGCGGCGGCGGCCGCAGCGGTTTGAGGATTTGGCGGGGCAGGAATTCGTGGCGGAGACGCTGCGGAACGCAATGCGCTCGGAGAAAATCGCGCACGCATACCTGTTCAGCGGCCCGCGCGGCTGCGGCAAGACATCCACGGCGCGCATTCTGGCAAAGGCCCTCAACTGCGCGAACGGCCCGACGGCGACCCCGTGCGGAACGTGCCAGCAGTGCGTGGAAATCACCAAGGGCGCGTGCACGGACGTGATTGAGATTGACGGCGCGTCGAACACGAGCGTGAACGACGTGCGGCAGATTAAGGACGAGGTGCTGTTCCCGCCGCAGTCGTGCCGCTCCAAAATCTACATCATTGACGAAGTGCACATGCTTTCCACGAGCGCGTTCAACGCGCTGCTCAAGACGATTGAGGAGCCGCCCGCCTACGTCATCTTCATCTTTGCCACCACGGAATTGCAGAAAGTCCCGGCGACGATAAAGAGCCGCTGCCAGCAGTTCAACTTCCGCCTCGTGCCGATTGAGCGGGTCAAGACGCTGCTCGCGGAGGCGGCGGCGGAACTGGGCATCCGCGCGGAGGACGAGGCGCTGTACTGGATTGCGCGCGAATCGACCGGCTCCGTGCGCGACGCATACACGCTGTTTGACCAGGTGGCGGCGTTCAGCGGCGGCGAAATCACCTATGAGAAAATCCGCGACAAGCTCGGGCTTGTGGGCGTTGACCGGCTGAACGCGCTGTTTGAGGCCTGCGCCGCCAACAAGCCCTCCGACGCGCTCGCCCAGCTGGACGGCTTCCTACAGGGCGGCATTTCCATTGAGCAGCTCATCGCCAACAGCACGGACTACCTGCGCTCGCTGCTGCTCATCAAGAACGGCATCACCAAGGAGTCGCTGCTCGGGCAGTCGCACGACCGCTTCTCGCGCGCGGTGCTTGACGCATGGAACGCCACGCAACTTGAGCGCGCCATCTCGCTCTTCCTGCAACTGTACCGCGACATCCGCTACTCGCTCAGCCCGCGCTACGAGCTGGAGCTTGCGTTCAGCCGCCTGAGCTGGCTGAATCAGTACGTCTCCCCTGCGGAGGTCAAGGCGGCGATTGACAAGGCACACGCCCTGCTCGCCACGGCTCCGCAGACGGGCGCACCGGCGGCGGTGCAATCACAGCGCCCCAACACGGCATCACCCGCGCAAGCCGCCCCCCACAACGGACTGCCGATGTTCAGCGCGCTTGCCGGTGCGCCGCAGACCGACGGCGGGAACGACTACGGCTACGCGCCCGACACGGCAAGTCCCGACGACGCGGGGCAGACCGCCATGCCGGAGGCCGCAAACCCTTTTGACCAAGGCGGTGCCGTGCCGCCCGAACAAACGGCGGCGCAGTCATATACGACAGACCCGAACGCCCTGCGCGACCGGCTGATTTCCGAACTGAAAGTGAACGACGCGCTGCTCGCCTCCTCGCTCATGCGCACGGCGCAGTGGACGCGCGTCGGCAGCACGATTAGGGCAGAGACCGATTCGGAATTCCTGCGGCAGCAGATTGAGGCGCAGCGGGAAAAAATCGCCGCCTACCTCACGCAGTGGAGCGGCCAGGCGACGCAGTTCGCCGTCACCGTGCGGGCGCGGCAGGATACCGCCGCGCAGGAAACGCCGCCATCGGTGCGCATTGTCTGCAACGCATTCCGCGGCAGCGTCATCACCGTAACGAAAAAGACGGCAGAGGAAGCGCAGGAACAACGCCCGGCGCAGGCAGCGGCAGACGACGGCAGACCCTCGGACACGGAGCAATTCGACGGAGACCCCACGGAGGAACAGAATGAATCCCTTTGACTTGGTAAAAAATATGCAGAACCTGCAAGGGCAGATGGAAAAAATGAAAGCGGAACTGACGGAACTGACCGCGACCGGCTCTTCGGGCGGGAACATGGTGCAGGTCACGCTGAACGGCAAGTTTGAGATGGTCGCCATAAAAATCGACCCGATTGCCGTTGACCCGCGCGACGTGCCCATGCTGCAAGACCTCATCGTTGCCGCAAGCCACGATGCCAGCGAAAAGGTGCAGGAACTGCTCAAGCAGAAGTCCGGCGCGCTCTTGGGCGGCATGAACATTCCCGGGCTGAACCTCTCATAACCCGCCATGAACGCAATCGACGAACTGACCGAATCATTCTCGCGGCTGCCCGGAATCGGCAAGAAAAGCGCGGGCAGGCTGGTCAATCACATCCTCCGCGCGGACGCGGCGTGGGTGCAGCGGTTCGCGCGGCAGATGGCGACGCTCCAGAGCAAAATCCGCCCCTGCTCGGTCTGCGGTGCCTGGACGGAAGCCGACCCCTGCCCCATCTGCTCGAACGTCCTGCGCGACCGCTCGCTCATCTGCGTGGTTGAGCAGCCGCAGGACGTTGCCACGATAGAAAACTCGCACGAATTCCACGGCTTGTTCCACGTGCTCGGCGGCGTCATCGCCCCGCTCGACGGCATCGGCCCTGACCAACTGCGGATAGCCCCGCTGCTTGAGCGCGTCCGCACGGGCGAGGTCAAGGAAGTGATTATCGCCACCAATCCCACCGTGGAGGGCGACACCACCGCGCTCTACCTGCAAAAAATGCTCTCGCTCATCGAAGGCGTGACCGTCACCCGGCTTGCGAGCGGGCTTCCCGTGGGCGGAGACCTGGAGTACGCCGACAAGCTCACGCTCGCCCGCAGCTTCCGCGGACGCACCACGTTCTGACGGCGTTCTGCCGCATCTGCCCGCGCATACCGCGCGGGATTTTTCCCCGAAATCGCAATTTTTTTTCTTTTTTTGCTTAAGGTTTTTTGCCAGGTTCCGATAAAAATACTGTAGGGTGGTGTACCCGAAACAACAGGTGCGGAAAGGACCTGTCGTTAAAGAAACCAGTTAGTATTATAAGGAGATAAACTATGGTTATCAATCACAACATGAGTGCAATGTTCTCACAGCGCGCGACAGGCCTTACAGAGTTGAACAACCAGAAGAACATGGAAAAATTGTCTTCTGGTATGAAAATCAACCGTGCGGGCGATGACGCGTCTGGTCTTGCCGTGTCTGAGAAGATGCGCAGCCAGATTCGCGGTATGAACCGTGCATCTCAGAACGCACAGGACGGCATTTCCTTCGTGCAGACGACGGAAGGCTACTTGCAGGAAACGACTGACATCATTCAGCGTATCCGTGAGCTGGCGGTTCAGTCTTCTAACGGTGTCTACACCGACGAAGACCGCATGCAGATTCAGGTTGAAGTTTCTTCACTGATTGCAGAAGTTGACCGCATCGCTTCACAGGCGCAGTTCAACGGCATGAACATGCTGACTGGTCGTTTTGCGCGCCAAACGGGAGAAAACAGTGTGACCGCTTCAATGTGGTTCCACATCGGCGCGAACATGGACCAGCGCACGCAGGTGTTCATCGGCACGATGACGGCGGCCGCTCTCGGTCTGCGCAACATCGGCACGGAAGAGATTATGTCAATCGCCAAGCCGGACGATGCGAACCGCGCAATCGGTACGCTCGACGAGGCGCTGAAGAAAATCAACAAGCAGCGTGCTGACTTGGGTGCATACCAGAACCGCCTTGAGAAGACCATCATTGGTCTGGACATCGGCGCGGAGAACCTCCAGGCTTCTGAGAGCCGCATCCGCGACACCGACATGGCGAAGGAAATGGTAGACTTCACCAAGAACCAGGTCCTGACCCAGGCGGGAACGGCGATGATTGCACAGGCGAACCAGCAGTCACAGAACGTGCTGAGCCTGCTCCGCTAGTCATCGGCATGATGCAAAAGGCGCACCCTTCGGGGTGCGTTTTTTTTTATTTCTTCCCCTCTTCCGAGCAGCCGGTGACGATGACGTGCTTCTTGTTGTTGCGGTGGTTGAACAGGCGCGCGACCAGGTGGCCGTCGTTCGGCACGGGGCGGTGGCAGACGGGGCAGGTGCGCTCCACCCCGCGCTCCGGCACGGGATAGCAGTGCGGGCAGCCCATCACAATCATGCGCTGGTCGGGCGTGTCCATGGGGCGGAAGATTTTTGAGGCAAGGTTCTCGTCCTTTGCAAGCGGCGTATTGCAGAGCGGGCAGCGCACGAACACCGTATTGCCGTGCTCGTCTTTCTGCGTGCGCAAGCCAGGCGCGGCGGGAGCCTGTCGCCTTGCAAAGCGCGAGACCAGCCGCAGGGCAAACACGACCAGCGACACGCCGACCGCCGCAAGCACAACCATATCCATGCGGACAGTATAGCACGGCGCACGGAAAATTGCATCGGCAAATCCCTGCCACTTCGTGCTGAGGAGAGACACCGCGCCCGATAGTTCCGGCAGAATTTGCGCAATTCGCGGTCTTGTAGTATAATGGAACGGGAGTACGCGAATGAACGCGACATATAAAAACAGCCGGAGAGTCAGCGACGTTGCCTTTTCTATTGACGCGGAACTGAACATTTCCGACGCGAACCGAGGCTTCTTGCAGCTTCTCAACGAGACTGACGGGAACGTGAACCTCGCGCGGTTTCTGGACGATGCCGACGCGGCGCACCTGCGGACATTCCTCGCGCACTACAATCCCAAGAACAAAACGCACTACTGCATCATCAGCCTGCTGCTGACGGGGCATCCGCTTGCCTGCATCCTGCACGTGTCCCAAAAAACGGGCGCGACCTACACCATCGACTTGCAGGAACTTTCCTACGCGCAGGAACTGATGGAGCGGACGATTCTTGAGAACCGCGAGCACACGTCCCTGCTCAACGAGTTCGACGCGCATTTCGTCCTGTACGAAGGCGGAAAGTTCAAGCTGCGGAACACCAAGGACATGACGATTGACATCTACCGCGGCGACCGGACGGATTTCGTCATCTTTTTCACCGATTTTTTCAAGGTGAGCGCGGAGGATGACGGCACGCGCGCCACGCTGAACGCGCTGTTCGACGACCTTGAGGCGGGCGTTTCGGGCAAGCAGTACCGGCTGCTGCTCGGCGACTCGTCCAGCATCATGGTCAAGACGCTGCGCTCCGCCGCGCGCAACTCGTCCGTCATGCAGGCCCTGGTCATGCAGCCGCACGTCCGGCTCTCGAACAACAGCACGTTCAGCGAAAAACTTGACGGCCTGACCGAACTCTACAACAAAAAGACCATCACCGAACTGGCGACCAAAAAGGTGAACGTCTCAAAGACGCCGGCCGCGCTGTTCATCATCGACGTGGACAAATTCAAGGACTTCAACGACAATTTCGGGCACGCATTCGGCGACAAGGTGCTGGTCGTGGTGGCAAAGGTCATCCGTGAGGCCGTGGGCGACATGGGCCTTTCCGGCAGGATTGGCGGCGACGAATTCATGTCCATTGTGGACACCAACGACGAGGAGACCATCCGCAACATCGCGCGCGCCATCAAGCAGGGCATTCAGTGGAACATGCGGGCGAGCGACCCCGAGCAGGTCGTCACCTGCTCAATCGGCATTGCCCGCGCGCCCACCAACCGCGACACCTACGACGAGCTGTTCGAACTTGCCGACCGCGCGCTGTACATTGCGAAAATGCGCGGGCGCAACTGCTACATCATCTACAAGCCCGAGCTGCACGACCGCCTGCTGATTGAGCGGCAGCAGTCCGACCGCAACACGGTCTCGGGCAAAGTCTACATGGAAAGCGCGCTCGCCGAAATGAGCATCCTCGGCGCGATTATGCACAAGGAGCCGGGCTACATCGAGAAGTCGCTGGAAATGCTGCGCGAGTACATGACCGTCCACAAAATCGCCGTGTACACGCAGCGCGGCGCGGAATTGCCATGGCAGACCGCCTACGTGCTGGGCAAGAACGACCACGACATCCGCATCGACTACCTGAACAGCCCCAAGAACGACTTTTTCGTCTACTTCAACGACTACCATTTCTTCCACATGGACAACATCAACAACCTTGACACGATGGACAAAAAGAAATTCCACATGTACCTGAACGACAACGTTGCCTCCACGCTCGAAATCCTGTGGCAGGACGGGGAGCGCAAGGTGCTTGTCTGCCTTGACATCTACAAGCCCGCGCGGACGCTGCCGCGCCACACCATCGTGTTCGCCCTGATGACCACAAAGTTGATTTCCCAGGGGATTTTCGCTACAATGGAACGATGAAAGCTATCGTCGCAGGTTCAGGCGGACGCGAGCACGCCATTGCCTATACGCTCGCACAAAGTAATCTGATAGAAGAAGTCGTCTGCGTTCCGGGAAACGGCGGCACGGCGTTCGAGAAAAAGTGCCGCAACATCGACCCCAAGGAACGCGCGGACACCGCGTCGCTGCCGTTCGTGGAGGCCTTCGTCGCCATTGCGCGGGCGGAGCGGGCGGATATTGCCGTCATCGGGCCGGAAGACCCGCTTGCGGACGGCATTGCGGACGCGCTGTGGGAAGCGGGCATCCCCGCCGTCGGGCCAAAGGCGAAAGGCGCGGCGCTTGAGGCGAGCAAGGATGCCGCCAAAATCTTTATGAACAAGTACGGTGTCGCCTGCGCCAAAAGCCGCACCTTTACCGACGAGGCGGACGCGCTCGCCTACGTGAGCGAGCAGGGCGCGCCCATCGTCATCAAGGCGGACGGGCTTGCGGCGGGCAAGGGCGTGGTCGTGGCAAAGACGGACGAGGAAGCCGCGCGCGCCGTGCATGACCTGATGCAGGGCGCGGCGGGCAAAAAGCTCGTGATTGAAGAATACTTGCAGGGCGTGGAGATTTCCGTGCTTGCGGCGGTCTCCGTCACGGCGGAAAGCGCGGCGAGCGGAACGGCGGCAATCGTGCCCTTCCTGCCTGCCCGCGACCACAAACGCCTGCTTGACGGCGCGCAAGGCCCGAACACGGGCGGCATGGGCGCAGTCTGCCCGCTTGCCGACGTGGACGCGGCGACCATGGCAGCCTTTGACCGCACGATATTGCAGCCCACGCTCAAAGGCCTCATCGCCGAGCGCATTGACTACCGCGGCTTTATCTTCTTCGGACTGATGCTGACGAAAGACGGCCCCAAGGCACTGGAATACAACGTGCGCCTGGGCGACCCCGAGACGCAGGCGGTGCTGCCGCTCATGCAGAGCGACTTTGCCGCGCTGTGCACGGCGATTACCGACGGAACGCTCGCGGACTTCCCGCTGGAATGGAAGCCGGGCGTGCAGGTCGCGCCCGTTGCCGTAAGCGGAGGCTATCCCGGCGCGTACCAAAAAGGCGTTCCCATTGCCATTGACGCGGCGACTGTTACGCAGACGGGCGCAAAGATTTTCATCGCCGGCGCGACCGCGAAAGGAAACTCGCTCGTTACGAGCGGCGGGCGCGTGCTGGCATGCAGTGCGCACGGGGATTCGTTTGACGAAGCCTGGAACAAGGCCTACGCCGCGCTTAAGGCGGTCAGTTTTGCGGGAATGCAGTACCGCACGGACATCGGGCTGCCCGGCGCGGCCGAATCAAACTAGGGCGCGGAACGGCGTATGTATCTGGAACTCATCGGCTATTTCGGCTCGCTGCTGGTCGTCGTCTCCATGCTGATGACCTCGGTCGTCCGCCTGCGCGTCATCAACGCGATTGGCAGCGCGATTTTCACGGGCTACGCGCTCGCCATCCGCTCCTACCCCACCGCCGCGATGAATTTCGCGCTCATTTGCATCAATATATACAATCTTGTCGGGCTGTTCCGGGGCAAAAAGGACTACTCCGTCGTGCCGGTTGACGGCGCGTTCCTGCGCTACCTGTGGGACCTGTACGCCGACGACCTTGCTGCCCTGTTCCCGCAGGCGGCGCGCGATGCCGCCTATCCGTGCGCATACGTCGTCTGCTGCGACGCGACGGTGGCGGGTTTCTTCCTCGGGACTCCGGCGGGGGACGCAATCACGGTTGCCGTTGACTACGCCACGCCCGCCTACCGCGACTGCTCCCTGGGCGCGTTCCTGTACGACCACCTTGCCCGCCAGAACGTGCGCGAGCTGCGCGTGGAATCCGCCACCGACCGCCACCGCGCCTACCTGACGCGCATGGGCTTTGCGCCGGAGGACGGGCGGCTCGTCAAGCGGCTTGTGCCGCCCGCGCGTCAGTAGCCCAAGTCCTCTCCCACCAGAATGACCTTGATGCGCTCCGGCACGATGCTCATGCGCGTCTTGACAAAAATGGCGCAGATGTCCGCCGCTTCTTTGCCCAGGCGTTTTGCATTCTTGGGCGCGGCAACGGAAAGCGCACGGTGTTCCAGCTCTGCCTCGGCCGCGACTATTTTGTTCATGCCGACGAGCGCGACCACCGACTTTGCGCCGAACGCAATCGCGCTCACGCGGTTGCCCCGGCCGTCAATGTTGTACAGCACGCCGTCCTCGCTTACCGCGTTAAAGCTGGTGAGAAACACGTCCGCCGTCAGCGCGCGCCGCATGATGTCCTCCGCTTCCGCTGGTGTTGCCGCCGTGTCGCGGTCAATCAGCGCATAGTCGCCCGCCTTCACCGCGTCGAGCAGTCCGCTCTCCTGCACCGAAACCGAGCCGCCCCAACTCACGCTCGCCCCGTGCGGAATGAGCGCGAGTGCCTGTGCCACCGCGTCCTGCGCCGTCTGCGCGTAGTACGCGCCAAATCCGCGCCGCTTGAGCGCGTCCACTATTGTCTGTGGATTCACTGCCATATCGTTCTCCTTGCGTCCAGTATAGCACGGGTCGCGCACAAGATACCACACTATTTTGCTATAAAACAGGATATACTGACCGCGGCATGGACGCGCCGATGCCGTTCCGCAGAACAAAAAACGCCCCTGCTTGCAGTAAGGAACAAGCAGGGGCAAACGCCGCGCGACGCACAGCGTATCGGGCAAGGTCATGCGGTGAGCGTCTTGAAGGCCTCCAGAACCGCCTCGTCGTGGCTCAGGCCGCGCTGCTCGGCGCGGGAGATTTCCACGAGCATGGCGTGGTAGTCATTGGGAACGATTTTCTTGAAGTGCGGCAGGTAGCGCGCAAAGTCCGCGAGAATCCGCGTGCCGAGCGCGCTGCCTGTCTCCGCGACGTGCCGCTCAATCAGCCCTTTGAGTATGGCGATGTCGTGGTCGTCGCTTACCTCGCGCATGGTGACGAGCTGCTTGTTCAGGCTCTTGTAGAGGTCGTGCTTTTCGTCAAGGACAAAGGCCGTGCCGCCGCTCATGCCCGCCGCAAGGTTGCGCCCGGTCGCGCCAAGGATGACGACGGTGCCGCCGGTCATGTACTCAAGCCCGTGGTCGCCGCAGCCTTCCGCCACGGCAGTCGCGCCGCTGTTGCGCACGCAGAACCGCTCGCCCGCAATGCCGCTGATGAACGCGCTTCCCGCCGTTGCGCCGTACAGGGCCACGTTGCCGATGATGATGTTCTCCTCGGCTTTGTAACCGGCGTTCTTGGGCGGGGTGACGACGATTTTGCCGCCGGAAAGCCCCTTGCCCAGGTAGTCGTTCGCGTCGCCCGTAAGGCGGAGGGTCAGCCCCTTGGGGATGAACGCGCCGAATGACTGGCCGCCGCCGCCCGTGCAGCGCACGGTAAAGCTGTCGTCGGCAAGCGTGTCGCCGTACTTCGCCTGTATCTCCGCGCCGAGCAGCGTGCCGACCGTGCGGTCAGTGGAAGAGACGCGCACGGAGACGGACGTGGTCGCGCCTTTTTTCTCCAGTGCCTTGAGCAGGACGCGCCCGTCCAGCGTGGATGAGAGGCCGTCGTCACCGCACGAGGAGGCATCAAAGCGCGCGTTCTGCGCCGTCCGCCCGAGTATGCGCGACATATCGACCAGACCCGCGCGGCTTGCGGGCATCGTCTCTTTGAGTTTGAGCAGGTCGGTGCGCCCCACCATTTCGTTCACGGTGCGCACGCCGAGCAGCGCCATGTACTCGCGCAGTTCCGCGGCAATGAAGCGCATGAAATGCTCCACGTATTCGGGCTTTCCGGGGAACTTTGCGCGCAAGGCATCGTTCTGGGTCGCCACGCCGAAAGGACAGGTGTCCAGCTGGCACACGCGCATCATCTTGCAGCCGAGCGCGACGAGCGGTGCGGTGGAAAAGCCGAATTCCTCCGCGCCCAGCAGGGCGGCAATCGCCACGTCGCGTCCGCTCATCAGTTTGCCGTCCGTCTCAACCACCACGCGCGAGCGCAAGCCGTTCTGAATTAACGTTTGGTGCGCCTCTGCCACGCCCAGTTCCCAGGGCAGTCCCGCGTGATGAATCGAACTCAACGGCGCGGCTCCCGTGCCGCCGTCGTGTCCGCTTATCAAAATCACCTGCGCGCCCGCCTTTGCCACGCCCGCCGCGATGGTTCCCACGCCCGCCTCGCTCACGAGTTTGACGGAGATGCGCGCGCGGCGGTTCGCGTTCTTCAGGTCGTAAATCAACTGCGCCAAATCTTCTATTGAATAGATGTCGTGGTGCGGCGGCGGCGAGATGAGCGACACGCCGGGCGTTGCGTAGCGCGTCTTTGCAATCCACGGGTAGACCTTCTTGCCGGGCAGATGACCGCCCTCGCCGGGCTTCGCGCCCTGCGCCATCTTGATTTGGATTTCCTCCGCGCTCAGCAGATATGCCTCCGTCACGCCGAAGCGTCCGCTCGCAACCTGCTTGATTGCGCTGTTGTACTCCGTGCCGAGCCGCTCCGGGGTCTCGCCGCCCTCGCCGCTGTTGGACTTGCCGTGCAGCCGGTTCATGGCGAGCGCAAGGCAGCGGTGCGCCTCCTCGCTGATTGAGCCGTAGCTCATCGCGCCCGTCTTGAAGCGGCGCACGATGTCGTCCACGCTCTCCACCTCGTCAATCGGGATTGCCCTGCCCTCGTCGGCATTGAAGTCGAGCAGCGCGCGCAGCGTGTGCGGCTTGTCCGCCGCGTCAACCATCGCCGTGTACTCCTTGAAGCGCGCGTAGTCGCCGAGCCGCGTCGCGTCCTGCAAGGCGGCAATCGTGTCGGGGTTGTACAGGTGGTCCTCCGCGTCCGCGCCCTTGCGCCAGCGGTGCGTGCCGGCGTTGGTGAGCGTGGTGTCCACGGGGCGACCGAGCGGGTCAAAGGCGCGGCGGTGGTGGTAGGCGATGTCCTCCTCGATTTCCGCAAGGCCGATGCCGCCAATCCTGCTGACCGTGTTCGTAAAATACTGGTCGATGACGTCCTTTGCGATGCCGACCGCCTCAAAAATCTGCGCGGACTGGTAGGACTGAATCGTGCTGATGCCCATCTTCGCCGCAATCTTGACGATGCCGTTCAAAATCGCCGCGTTGTAGTCGTCAATCGCCGTGTGGTAGTCCTTGTCCAGCACTTTCTTGTCAATCAGTTCCGCAATGCACTCGTGCGCAAGGTAGGGGTTGACCGCCCGCGCGCCGTAGCCGAGCACCATCGCCGCCTGATGCACGTCGCGGATTTCCGCGCTCTCAAGCACGATGGAGATGGCGGTGCGCTTCTTGGTGCGGATAAGGTACTGCTCCACCGCGCTCACCGCGAGCAGCGAGGGGATTGCCACGTGGTTCTCGTCCACGCCGCGGTCGCTCAGAATGATGATGTTGCTGCCGTTGTGGTACTCGCGGTCAATCGAGACGAACAGCTCGTCGAGCGCGGCCTTGAGCGAGGTGTTGGTGTAGTAGAGGAGGCTCACCGTCGCCGCGCGCAGCCCCTGCCGGTTCAGGTGCTTGATTTTCAGGATGTCCACGCCCGTGAGCACGGGGTGGTTGATTTCGAGCACGCCGCACGACGCGCCCTCCGGCCGCAGCATGTTGCCGTCCGAGCCGACGTACACGGTGGTGTCCGTCACGATTTTCTCGCGCAGGCTGTCAATCGGCGGGTTCGTCACCTGCGCGAACAGCTGCTTGAAGTAACTGAACAGCGGGGGATGCCGCTCGCTCAGGACGGCAAGCGGCGTGTCCACGCCCATGCTCGCGGTCGGCTCCACGCCATTTTTCGCCATCGGCAGAATCAGCTCGCGCACGTCCTCGCTCGTCCAGCCGAACGCCTTGTAGAGCAGGTCGCGCTCCGCCTGCGTGGAGACGGGAATCTTCTTGTTGGGAATCTCAAGCTCGCGCAGTTTGAGCAGGTGCTGGCTGAGCCATTCGCCGTAGGGATGCTGCCGCGCGTAGAAGTCCTTGCACTCGCCGTCGGAGATGATGCGCTTTTCCCGCGTGTCCACCAGCAGGATGCGCCCGGGCATGAGGCGCGACTTCCGCTCGATGCGCTCCTCGTCGATGTCGAGCACGCCCACTTCCGACGACAGGATGAGCGTGCCGTCCTTGGTCGTGTAGTAGCGGCTCGGGCGCAGTCCGTTGCGGTCAAGCACCGCGCCCACCACGTCGCCGTCGCTGAAAATAATCGCCGCCGGGCCGTCCCACGGCTCCATCATCGTCGCCCAGTAATGGTAGAAGTCGCGCCGCTCCTCGTCCATCGTGCCGTCGTTGCGCCACGGCTCGGGAATGCAGACCATGACCGCCAGCGGCAGCGGCATGCCGTTCATCACCAGGAATTCCAGCGTGTTGTCGAGCATGGCGGAGTCCGAGCCGGAGGCGTTGATGGCGGGGAAGACCTTGCGGATGTCCTCCGCCGCAATCGCCGGAGAGACGAGCGTCTCCTCGCGCGCGAGCATACGGTCGGCGTTGCCGCGAATCGTGTTGATTTCCCCGTTGTGCGCGATGAAACGGTTGGGGTGCGCGCGCTCCCAGCTCGGCTGCGTGTTCGTGGAAAAGCGCGAGTGGACGACCGCAAGCGCGCTCACGAAGTCCTCCGCCTGCAAGTCGCGGTAGAACGAGCGCAGCTGCTTGACCAAAAACATTCCCTTGTACACCACCGTGCGCGACGAGAACGAAGGGACGTAGGTCTTGAGCTGCGAATGCTCGAACTGGCGGCGCAGGATGTAGAGGCGGCGGTCAAAGTCCACCCCGCGCTCCACGCCCTCCGGCCGCCCGACGAAACACTGCTCGATGACGGGCATGGTCTCCCTAGCCCGCTCGCTCAGCACGCCCGCGTCCACGGGAACGTCGCGCCAGCCCAGCAGCGGCAGCCCCTCTTTTTTCGCCAGGAATTCTATCATCTTCTTTGCCTGCGCGCGCAGGAACTCGTCGTGCGGGAAGAAGAACATCCCCACGCCGTAGTCGCGCTCGCCGCCCAGCGTGATGCCCGCCTCCTGCGCCGCGCGCACGAAAAAGCCGTGCGGAATCTGCGTGAGGATGCCCACGCCGTCGCCGATTTCGCCCGTCGCGTCCTTGCCCGCGCGGTGCTCCAGTTTTTCCACAATAGAAAGCGCGTCGTCCACAATCTGCCGCGACTGCGACCCGTCAATATTCACCACCAAGCCGATGCCGCACGAATCGTGCTCGAACGAAGGCTCGTACAAGGTCTGTCCTGTCTGCATACCGTCCCCCAAAAAACGAAACGCCTGCCGCACCGCGCGATTGCTCGCACCCTGCGTCAGGCGTCTTTGCCGATACGCATACTATAGCGCAAACGGCGGATAGTAGCAAGAGGGAACGGCGGGAAAGCCTGCACGGTGATTGCACTGGCGGCGACATCGGGAACGTTCTTGCTGTGCTGCGGAAACTTTTTTCAAAAAAATCCTGCCAAAAATGCGCAAAAGTTGCATTTCTTTGCATATAGATATGCGTAGGCAGACCGCCTGCATATCTTTTTACGCAAGGAGACACCATGACGAACGAAACCATCCCAACCGCAGACGCGCCCCGCACACAAAAAAAACGCCCCTGCTTGCAGTAAGGGACAAGCAGGGGCAAACGCTGCGCGACG
>JAFLSP010000270.1 GCA_022510885.1 Treponema sp.
ATGGCAGAAACAGTGCACGCATTGGAAAAGAACCCCGCATGGAAAGGGCGGCGCGGGCCGGTCGTCCTCGTAATCATGGACGGCGTGGGCTACGGCAAATTCGAGGAGGGCGACGCGGTGAAGGCGAGCCGCATGAAGTACCTTGACTGGTTCACGGCGAACTGCCCGCACACGCGGCTCAAGGCGCACGGAACGGCGGTGGGGCTTCCCTCCGACGACGACATGGGAAACAGCGAGGTGGGGCACAACGCCATGGGCTGCGGCCGCGTCTTCGCGCAGGGAGCGAAGCTCGTGGGCGAGTCGATTGCGAACGGCTCGATGTTCAAGGCGGCGACATGGCAGAAGCTCGTCAAGAACGTGAACGACAAGGGCGGCGCGCTCCATTTCATCGGGCTTGTCTCGGACGGCAACGTGCACTCGCACATCGACCACCTCAAGGCGATGGTGGAGCAGGCGCACAAGGACGGCGTGAAAAAAATCCGCGTGCACGCCCTGCTCGACGGGCGCGACGTGGACCCCACCTCCGCGCTCAACTACATCACCCCGCTGGAGGAATTCCTTGCATCGTTTGATGGAAGCGGAGCGGACTACAAAATCGCATCGGGCGGCGGACGGATGTACCTGACGATGGACCGCTACAACGCCGACTGGAGCATGGTGGAGCGCGGCTGGAAGGCGCACGTGCTCGGCGAGGGACGCAAGTTCGAGAGCGCGACCAAGGCGATTGAGACCTACCGCGCCGAGAACCCCGGCCTTCTCGACCAGGATATGCACGAGTTCGTGATTGCCGAGGGCGGAAAGGCAGTCGGCACGATTGAGGACGGCGACAGCGTGATTTACTTCAACTTCCGCGGCGACCGCGCCTTGGAGATGACACGCGCGTTCGAGACACCCAAGGGCGGCGACCTTCCGTTCGAGCGCGCGCGCGTCCCGCAGGTTGAGTACGCCGGCATGATGGAGTACGACGGCGACGCCCACGTTCCCGCGCAGTACCTCGTCAATCCGCCGAGCATCGACCGCACCATGGGCGAGTACCTCACCAAGACCGGCGTGCGACTCCTCGCAATCAGCGAGACGCAGAAATACGGGCACGTCACCTACTTCTTCAACGGCAACAAGCAGGGCAAGTTCGACGAGAAGCTTGAGGACTACATCGAAGTGCCAAGCGACGTGGTTCCGTTCGAGCAGCGCCCGTGGATGAAGTGCGCGGAAATCACCGACAAAGTGATTGAGGCGATAAAGTCCGGCAAGTACGACCACATCCGCCTGAACTTCCCCAACGGCGACATGGTGGGGCACACCGGCGTGTTCAATGCGGTCGTCTGCTCGATGGAGGGGATGGACTTGCAGCTCGGACGCTTGAAGCAGGCGATTGACGAGGCGGGCGGAATCCTCTGCCTCACCGCCGACCACGGAAACTCCGACGACATGTACGAGCACGGCAAGGACGGCAGCGTGAAGAAGGACGCTGACGGCGAGCCGAAAGCCAAGACCAGCCACTCGCTCAACCCCGTGCCGGGCATCATCTACGACCCCGAGTACCAGGGCGAGTACGACCGCGAGAAACTGAACGAGGGACTGGGAATCAGCTCATGGCCCGCAACGCTCATGCAGCTGATGGGATA
>JAFLSP010000271.1 GCA_022510885.1 Treponema sp.
GAGACAATCCATGCGTCGAGCGGATTCGCGGGCTTCTTCCCCTCAAAAACGCTTCCTTTCGCCGTGTAGCCGTCGATGTTCGCGTAGGTGACGAAGAAGCTGTAGCCGCTCCACAGCGGGATGAGCACGTTCTTGAGCACCTCGCGCACGCCGTTGTCCGAATAGCGCAGGTCGTCCGCCCTCACTACGGCGGAGTGCGTGAGGAAGAGGCGGATTGCGTCCGCGCCGAACATATTGATTGCGTCCACGGGGTCGGTGTAGTTCTTGAGCGACTTGCTCATCTTGCGCCCGTCCTCCGCCAGCACCAGTCCGTTCACGATGCAGTTGCGGAACGCGGGCTTGTCGAACAGCTCCGCCGCGAGAATCGTGAGCGTGTAGAACCAGCCGCGCGTCTGGTCAAGCCCCTCGCTGATGAAGTCCGCGGGGAAATGCGACTCGAAGAATTCCTTGTTCTCGAACGGATAGTGCTGCTGCGCGTAGGGCATGGAGCCGCTCTCGAACCAGCAGTCGAAGACCTCGGGGATGCGGCGCATCGTGCCGCCGCAGGCGCACGGGATGGTGACGGAATCGACGAACTGCTTGTGCAGGTCGCTCAAATCAACGCCGCTTCTCTCTTTAAGCTCCGCGCGGCTTCCGATGCAGATTTTCTCGCCGCAGTCGCCGCATCTCCAGATGGGAATCGGGTTGCCCCAGTAGCGGTTTCGGCTGATTGCCCAGTCGCGGCTGCCCGCGAGCCATTTGCCGAAGCGCCCCTCCTTGATGTGCGCGGGCTGCCACTTTATCTGGGCGTTGGCGCGCAGGAGCGCGTCGTGATTCTCGGCGACCTTCACGAACCAAGAGCCGATGCCGCGGTAGATGAGCGGAGAGCCGCAGCGCCAGCAGTGCGGGTACTGGTGCATCACCGTCTCGCGCCTCACGAGCCTGCCTTCCTTCTTGAGCCGCTCCATGATTGCCTTGTCCGCGTCCTTGACGAAGACGCCCTCGTAGTCGGGGACTTCTTTCGTGAAGCGGCACTCCGCGTCTATCGGCTCCACGAAAGGAACGCCCGAGCCGGCGAACACCCTGCTGTCGTCCTCGCCGAACGCGGGCGCGATGTGCACGATGCCCGTGCCGTCCTCGGTGGAAACATAGTCCGCGTTGAAAAGACGGAACGCCCCCCTCCCGCACTTCTGACCGCTCTGCCGCTCGCACTCCGCAGGGTCTTTGAGCGCGGCGAAATACGGGAAGAGCGGCTCGTACTCCGCGCCGAGAAAGTCCGCGCCCTTGCGCCGGAAGAGGATTTCGTAGTCGCCCGCGCTCTTGTAGTAGGCGGAGAGCCGCGCCTCGGCAAGGATGTAGCGGTCGCCGCTCGCCTTGTCGAGAACCAGCACATAGTCGATGTCAGGCCCCATGCACAGTCCGAGGTTGCTCGGCAGCGTCCAGGGCGTGGTCGTCCAGGCGAGGAAGTACGTCCTGCCGTCCGCCATGCCATCGTCGGAAATCGCGTCGGGGGCTTTCGTCACCTTGAAGCGCACCGTCACGGCGGGGTCCTGCTTCTCCCTGTAGCCCTGCGCCAGCTCGTGCGTGGACAGCACCGTCGCGCAGCGCGGGCAGTACGGGAGGATGTAC
>JAFLSP010000272.1 GCA_022510885.1 Treponema sp.
ATGGCTCTTAAATCAATCAAAGACGTAGTGAAGACGGTGAAGCGTCCCGAAAAAATCCTTCAGTTCGGCGAGGGCGGCTTTCTGCGCGCGTTCGTTGACTGGCAGGTTGACATAGCGAACGAGAAGGCGGGCTTCAACGGCAACATCGTCATCGTGCAGCCGCTGGAGCGCGGCATGATTGACGCGATGAACGAGCAGAACAACTTGTACACGACCGTTCTGCGCGGCATGAAGGACGGAAAGCCCACCGTGGAGACGCGCGCCATCACCTCAGTGAGCCGGTCAATCAACCCGTACACGCATTACGACGACTACATCGCGCTCGCGTCAAGCCCCGACCTGCGCTTCATCGTGTCGAACACGACGGAGGCGGGAATCCGCTTCGACACCGAGATTGACGGCGTTCCCGTCACGCTCGACCAGAAGCCGCAGAAAAATTACCCCGCCAAGGTCACGGCGTTCCTGTACAAGCGCTTCCAGGCGTTCAAGGGCGACACGAGCAAGGGCCTCATCATCATTCCGTGCGAGCTGAGCGACCAGGCCGGCCTCAACCTGCGCATCAACATCCTGCGCTACGCGGAGATGTGGCAGCTCGGCCCTGACTTCATCCGCTGGTTCGACGAGGCGTGCGACGTGTGCTCATGCCTTGTTGACCGCATCGTGCCGGGCTACTTCCCGCTCCTCACCAAGGAGGAGAACGGCAAGACGCAGGCGGAGAACCTGTGCGAGAAGCTCGGCTACGAGGACAAGCTGCTCGACTCCGCCGAATTGTTCCACTTCTGGGTCATCGAGAGCGCGAAGAGCCACGAGGACGAGCTGCCGCTCGTCAAGGCGGGGCTTTCGGTCAAATGGGTGCAGAACATGGACTACTACCACACGCGCAAAGTCCGCATCCTCAACGGGGCGCACACGTCGAGCGTCCTTGCGGCGTTCCTTGCGGGCTGCAACTACGTGCAGGACATCGTGTGCGAGGAGAAAGTGGGCACCGGATTCAACACGCCCAACGCCGACGCGCACAAGTTCATGCACGACATCATCTTCAACGAGATTATCCCGTCAATCGAGGGCGACCAGGAGGACCTGAAGGGCTACGCCAACGACGTGTGGACGCGCTTCCAGAACCCGTTCAACCCGCACCGCCTGATTGAGATTTCGCTCAACTCGGTCGCCAAATACTGGACGCGCTGCCTTCCGTCCGTCACGCAGTCAATCGCAAAGACGGGCAAAGTGCCAAAGCTGCTCTCGTTCTCAATCGCCGCGCTCATCGCCTTCTACAACGGCACGGAAATCAAGACCGACGAGAAGGGCAAGCAGTACCTTGAGTCAAAGCGCGACGAGGGCACCTACGAGAACCACGACGTCATGCCGGTGCTTGAGTTCTTCGCCAAGCTGAACAAGGAGACCAAGGACGCCAAGGTCATCGCGAACAGAGTGCTCGCCAACACCGACTTCTGGAAGGAGGACCTGACCAAGATTGCCGGACTTGAGGCAAGCGTCGCCGCGAACCTCGCCGACATTCAGAGCAAGGGCATGAAGAAGGCGCTCGCGGACATTGTGAAGTAGGACGACGGCGGCATTTGTTGAGATGCGGCAGGAATTGTCCAATG
>JAFLSP010000273.1 GCA_022510885.1 Treponema sp.
TGCGCAGCGCGCTTTTGCTCTACGCCGTCACCGACCGGGCATGGCTCGGGGCGGGACATCCGTGCCGCTCCCTTTCCGACGCGGTTTCCCGTGCCATTGACGGCGGCGCGACCCTGGTTCAGCTCCGCGAGAAGGACCTGGGCGAGGAGGACTTCCTTTCCGAGGCGCGCGCAATAAAAGCCGTGTGCGACGAGAGGGGCGTGCCGCTCATCATAAACGACCGCGTTTCGGTCGCAAAGGCGTGCGGGGCGGCGGGCGTGCACGTCGGGCAGGACGACGCTTCCGTTTTGGAGGCGCGCGCGGCATTGGGGAGCGGGGCGATAGTCGGCGTTTCGTGCGAGAACGTGGCGCAGGCTCTGGCGGCGGAGCGGGCGGGCGCGGATTACCTCGGGGTGGGCGCGGTCTTTCCCACCGGCTCCAAGCAGGACGCGGCCGATGTCTCAATCGAGACGCTGCGGGAAATCTGCCTTGCCGTGAGCATCCCGGTCGTCGCAATCGGCGGCATCACGGCGGAAAATGCGCCCCTGCTCAAGGGAAGCGGCATCGCGGGCCTGTCCGTCATCAGCGCAATCTTCGCCGCGGACGACATCCGCGCGGCGGCAACGGTCATGCGTTCGGCGGCGAGGGCGGCAATTATATAGAAAGAAAGAGAAAATCCGCGGCAGATTAGGGGCACCATCTTCTGCCGCGTAAGAAATGCAATGGAGGTTGTATGAAAACTGCATTGACAATCGCGGGGAGCGATTCCTGCGGAGGCGCCGGAATTCAGGCGGACATCAAGACGATGACGGCGCACGGGGTCTACGCGATGAGCGCGGTTACGGCTCTGACGGCGCAGAACACGGCGGGCGTGAGCGGAGTCATCGAGACACCGCCCGAGTTTCTGAAGCGGCAGATTGATGCCGTCGCGGAGGACATCTTCCCGGACGCGGTGAAGACGGGCATGATTCCGTCGGCGGCGCAGATTCTCGCGGTGTGCGAGTGCGCGCGGCGGCTCAAACTCCCGAACATCGTGGTTGACCCGGTGATGGTCGCGACGAGCGGGGCGCGGCTCATCGACGACGGCGCGGTGAGCGTCCTGCGCGAGTCGCTGCTTCCGCTCGCGCTCCTTGCGACCCCGAACGTCCCCGAGGCGCAGGTTCTTTCCGGCATCGACATCTCCTCGGAGGCGGACATGGAGAAGGCGGCGGAGAGTATCTTCCGCCGCTACGGCTGTGCGGTTCTCGTCAAGGGCGGACACAGCCTGAGCGACGCGAACGACTTTCTGTTCTCGCACGAGGGCGGCAGGTGGTTTTTCGGCAAGCGCGTGGAAAATCCGAACACGCACGGAACGGGCTGCACGCTCTCTAGCGCGATTGCGTCCAACCTTGCGAAAGGCCTTCCCCTTGCGTCTGCCGTCGAAAAAGCCAAGCGGTACGTCTCGCTCTGCCTGTCCGACATGCTCGACCTGGGCAAGGGCAGCGGCCCGATGAATCATGCGTTTGCGATAAAAGGAGCGTACTGATATGAAAGCACGGTCAAAAGAAGCCGGCATGGCGATGATTTGGTTTGGCGCGGGCGTTTCGATTGCCGAGATTCTCACGGGCACGTACT
>JAFLSP010000274.1 GCA_022510885.1 Treponema sp.
GCGCGGCGGGGGAATTGCCCAAACGGAGGGATTTTACTACAATAATCGCGTATCGCAGAGAAGTTTTTGCAGAACGAGGTCACGCTATGGAAAACATACAAGAAGTTCGTGTTCGCTACGCGCCGTCGCCGACGGGCCTGCAGCATATCGGCGGGGTGCGCACCGCGCTGTTCAACTATCTTTACGCCCGCTCCAAGGGCGGCAAGTTCATCCTGCGGCTTGAGGACACCGACCGCACGCGCTTCGACGAGCGGTATGTTCAGAATCTTTACGACACGATGTCCTGGCTCGGCATCGACTGGGACGAGGGCGGCGAGAAGGGCGGGGCTGTCGGCCCCTACGTGCAGAGCGAGCGGTTCGAGCTTTACCGGAAGCACGCGCAGGAGCTGGTGGACAAGGGCGAGGCGTACTACTGCTTCTGCGACGCGGAGCGGCTGGAGCGCGTCAAGCGGATTCAGACCGAGAACAAGATGGCGCCCGGCTACGACCGGAACTGCCGCCACCTCACCGCCGAGGAGGTCCGCGCGAACCTCGACGCGGGAAAGCCCTTCGTCATCAGGCTCAAGGTGCCGATGGAGGGCGAGACGACGTTCCATGACCGACTGCTCGGCGACATCACCTGGAAGAACGAGGACATCTCGCCTGACCCGGTGCTGCTCAAGAGCGACGGCTTCCCCACCTACCACCTGGCGAACGTGGTGGACGACCACCTCATGGGCATCACGCACGTCATGCGCGCGCAGGAGTGGATTCCCTCAACGCCGCTGCACGTGCAGATGTACCGCGCCTTCGGCTGGCAGCACCCAGAGTTCTGCCACCTGCCCATGGTGAACGGCGCGGACGGCAAGAAGCTCTCCAAGCGGCACGGCTCGACGAGCCTCAACGAGTTCCGCGCGCGCGGCTACCTGCCCGAGGCAATCGTCAACTACGTCGCGCTGCTCGGCTGCTCCTACGAGGAGGGGCGCGACTTCTACGCGCTCGGCGAGCTTGCGGCGAATTTCAGCCTGGAGCACCTGAACAAGGCCCCCGCCGTCTTCGACTACAAGAAGCTTGAGTTCTACAACGGCAGCTACATCCGCCGGCTCTCCGCGGAGGAGCTGTACCGCCGGACGCTGCCCTTCATCACCGGCACGGGCGACGCGACGCTCGAAATCAACCCCGAGAACCCGCAGCCCAAGCCGAACGTGGGGCCCCAATTCAGCGGGGTCGCGCTCGGGGAGGACGGCGAGCCGTACTGCGTTGACGCGGGCATGGGCATGACGAGCGCGGACGTGAGGCGGACGCTGCTCGGCCTCATGCCGCTCATCCAGGAGCGGCTCAAATTCCTGACCGAGGCGGCGGAGATGGTGCGCTTCATGTTCACCGAGCCTGCCGTGCCGCCCGCCGAGCAGATGATTCCCAAGAAACTGGACGCGGCAAAGACGCGCGAGGTGCTTGAGCGCGCCAGGGCGTTCGTGGACGCCGTGTTCGAGCGCGGGCACGAGGAGGCGGAGGCGTTCGCCAAGGCGGAGGCGGAGACGCTCGGCGTGAAGCTCGGCGACTTCATGATGCCCGTCCGCATGGCGGTGACGGGCAGCCGCGTCTCCCCGCC
>JAFLSP010000275.1 GCA_022510885.1 Treponema sp.
AAAAAATCTGACAACGCAATCAAAGGAACGGCGCGCGCTCCGCACCGCTCGCTTTTCTATGCCGCGGGCTTCACCGACGAGGAGCTTGAGCGGCCGATAGTCGGCATCATCTGCGCCAAGAACGAGCTTATCCCAGGCCACATCGAGCTTGACCGCATCAGCGAGGCGGTGAAGGCGGGGGTGCGCATGGCTGGCGGCACTCCGGTGGAGTTCCCCGCAATCGGCGTGTGCGACGGCATCGCCATGGGGCACGAGGGGATGAAATACTCGCTCGTCACGCGCGAGCTTATCGCAGACAGCGTTGAGTGCGTGGCGAAGGCGCATCAGTTCGACGCGCTCGTGATGATTCCCAACTGCGACAAAATCGTTCCCGGAATGCTGATGGCTGCGGCGCGGCTCGACCTGCCCACGGTCTTTGTCTCGGGCGGCCCGATGATGCCCGGCCGTCTGCCGGGAAACGATGCGTCGAATCCTTATTCTGGAAAGAACCTCTCGCTCACCGATATGTTCGAGGCGGTGGGCGGGCTTGCCGTCGGAAAGATAAACGAGGCGCAGCTCAAGGAACTTGAGAACTACGCCTGCCCGGGCTGCGGCGCGTGCTCGGGAATGTTCACGGCGAATTCGATGAACTGCCTCACTGAGGTTTTGGGGCTTGGCTTGCCCGGCAACGGCACGATTCCCGCGGTCACCGGGCGCAGAATCCAGCTCGCAAAGCACGCGGGAATGGCGGTGATGGATTTGTACAAAAAAGGAATCACCGCGCGGCGCATGATGACCAAAGAGAGTTTCGCGAACGGGCTTGCGGCCGACATGGCGCTCGGCTGCTCGTCGAACACGATGCTCCATCTGCCCGCAATCGCGCACGAGGCTGGAATCAGCATCGACCTTCACGAGGTGAACGAAATCTCGAACCGCACCCCGAACCTCTGCCATCTCGCACCGGCGGGGCACACGTTCATGTGCGAGCTTGACGACGCGGGCGGAGTGCAGGCGGTGCTCGCAGAGCTTGCAAAGAAAAACCTGATTGACACGTCGGCAATGACCGTCACTGGAAAGACAATCGCGGAGAACATAAAGGGCGTGAGAAACCGCAATCCCGAAGTCCTGCGTCCGATTGAAAATCCTTTCAGCGACAACGGCGGCATTGCGATTCTCTTCGGAAACCTCGCCCCGAACGGCACTGTCGTGAAGCGTTCGGCGTGCGCCCCCGAGCTTATGCACCACACCGGCCCCGCGCGCGTGTTCAACGACGAGAGCGAGGCGATGGAGGCTGTGCAGAAGTCGCAGATTAAGGCGGGCGACGTGGTGGTCATCCGCTACGAAGGACCGAAAGGCGGCCCCGGAATGCGCGAGATGCTCGCGGTGACGGCGGCTCTCGCGGGGCAGGGATTGGACAAGCAGGTCGCGCTGATTACAGACGGAAGGTTCAGCGGAGCAACGCGAGGCGCATCGCTCGGACACTGCTCGCCTGAGGCTGCTGTGGGCGGACCAATCGCGCTCGTGGAGGAAGGCGACAAAATCACGCTCGACATCAACAACTACAAAATCACGCTCGAAGTGAGCGA
>JAFLSP010000276.1 GCA_022510885.1 Treponema sp.
GCGCGCTCCCCGAGGACGCTCCTGCACAGCGCGGCAAGTTTTTCGTTGACGGCGGTTTGTATGTCGCCCAGAATCGCCGCCTCTTTTTCGTGCAGCGTCCGCTTGTCCTCCTTTGCCTGCGCGGCCGCCGCTTTCCTGCGCAGGTCCTCGGCAAGCAGGGATTCCTGCCGCTCAAGCTCGCCCTGCACCGTCGCGAACTCACGCAGGAAAGCGACGCTATAGTCCTCGCCGCCGCCCAAATCAGAAATCTGCGTCTCGACGCGCGCCATTTCGTCCTGCACGTCGGCAAGTTCCGCGCGGTAGTCCTCCAAGGCATCCGTATGCTCCTCGGCAAGGATTGCGCACAGTTTTTCGTGAAAGGCGTCGATTTCTTCTATCCTTTTGATGTCGGCGTTCGGGAAGAATTCCAGAAGCGCGGCGTATGCGGCCTTTGGCGGACGGGCGGTCGTGCCGCCGGACTTCTCTATGTTCGCTATGCGGGTCAGCAGCCGCGCGCGCCGGGCAGAAAGCGCCTGGCGGCGGGCGTGCAGCGGCGCAAGCGTCCGCGCGTTCTCCGCGTCAAGCGCACGGGCATGGGACTGCGGGCGTTCAAGCAGCTCCCTTTTTCTTGCCTCCAGCCCCGCGATTTTCTCCGCGGCCTCCTTTCTGTCTATCTTCCTGAATTCCGCGATTTCCACGTGCAGTTTGCTCGCCAGCCTTTCCAGCTCGCTTCGGCTTTCATAATCCCGTATCCGCTCCATGGCGGCCTGGAGGGGCGCGTACTTTTCAAAAAGCCTCTCAAACGCCCGTATCTGCTGTTCCTTGCTCTGCATGAAATAGGCGCGCAGCGCGGACTGGGGCGAATGCCGGCCGCCGAAAAAGCGGAAATACGTGCCGACAATCTGCCTGAACGGCAGGTCGATGCCGTCAAGCCGGTACTGCGCCTTGAGCCACGCCCTGAATGCGTCAAGCCCCTGCTCCTGCGGATTCCGATACTCCGCGTCGCACGTGAACAGGCGGTCGCTCCTGCCGACCGTCCGCATAAAATGATAGTCCGTTCCGCCGAATGCAAAGGCAAAGCGGAGACTGCACTCGCCGGCACCGTCCGCGCACGCCGCGTGTGCAAGGCCTTCCCCGCCGAAGCATGCGTCCACGGCAAGCAGCAGGGCGGACGTATGCGCGCCGCATCCGGCAATCGTGTTCAGCCCGCGGCGGAATGCGATGCTCGTGCGGAAGTCCCCATGTTCCCCACGCCGCTCGAAGCGCAGTTCTTTCAGCATAGCGTCAGCCCTCCGGTGTCTTTGTTGAGCGTGATTTTTCCCAGCGCGAACAGGCAGTCCAATGTCTGCACAAAGGCATGGACGCTCGGGAAAGACCCTTTCAGTTCCCCGTACATACGCCTTGCATCCGCCTGCCCCCGGTGCGTCCGCAGGAAGCGCAGGACGAGCGGAAACCGTGCGATGACGGATTCGCTGTACGGAATGGTCTTGTTCGGAAGCAGCATGTTCAGAACACCTCGCAACTCTGCACAAAGTACGACATGACGGCCTCGCAAGCCTCGCGGTCGGTTGTGCCG
>JAFLSP010000277.1 GCA_022510885.1 Treponema sp.
GCCATACGAATCAACGCGGCGGACGTGGTCGCGGTCGCGCTTCAGCCGCTCACAAAGGGAACTCAAGTTACGCTTGAGGCAATGGACGACGTTCCTGAGGTCACGGTCACTTTGCAGGAGGACATCACCGCAGGCCATAAATTCGCAATCAGAAAAATCAGCAAGGGCGAGCCGGTCATCAAGTACGGCTATCCCATCGGCTCTGCCACCGAGGACATCGAGGCGGGAAAGCACGTGCACACGCACAACATCCGCACATTGCTTGACGGCGAGCTTACCTACACCTACGATGAGGCGAAGGCGAAGGCCGCCTACGACGCATGGTACAAGGACACCGAGAAGCTCCGCGCGAACGTGCCGTCTGTCGATGTCTACAAACGCGCGGACGGACGGGTGGGAAGCCGCAACGAGGTGTGGATTATCCCGCTCGTCGGCTGCGTGAACAAAATCGCCGAGAACCTCGCGATGTGGGCGAACGCCAAATTCTGCGGCGGCGAGCCTAAGCCGAGCGAGAAAGGCGGGCTTGAGGGCTTTTTCACCTGGACGCATCCCTACGGCTGCTCGCAGATGGGCGGCGACAAGGAGACAACGGCGACAATCCTCGCCGACCTCGCGCATCACCCGAACGCGGGCGGCGTGCTCGTCGTCTCGCTCGGCTGCGAGGAGAACAACATCCCCTACTTCAAGGAATTTTTGGGCGAGTACGACGAGAACCGCATCAAGTTCATGGTCACGCAGAATTTTGAGGACGAGCTTGAGGAAGGAAAGAAGCTGCTTTCCGAGCTTGCCGAATATGCGGGCAAGTTCCGCCGCGAGAAAGCCCCGCTCACCGACATCGTGCTCGGCATGAAGTGCGGCGGCTCCGACGGCATGAGCGGCATCACCGCCAACGCGCTCATCGGCCGTATCTGCGACGCGATGACCGGCATGGGCGGGCGCGTCATGCTCACCGAGGTGCCTGAGATGTTCGGCGCGGAGCAGATGCTGATGAACCGCTGCGTTGACAAAAACCGCTTCGACAAGACGGTGAGCCTCATCAACGGATTCAAAGGCTACTACTCACGGCACAATCAGGTGTGCTACGAGAACCCCTCCCCGGGAAACAAGGCGGGCGGAATCACCACGCTTGAGGACAAGTCGCTCGGCTGCGTGCAGAAAGGCGGCAAGGCTCCCGTCACCGGCGTGCTCAAATACGGCGAGCGGCTCACGGAAAAAGGACTCACGCTCCTTGAGGGGCCGGGCAACGACATCGTGTCCACCACCGACATGACCGCCGCCGGCGCGAACATCATCCTGTTCAGCACAGGGCGAGGCACTCCGCTCGGCGCGCCCGTTCCCACCGTCAAAATCGCGACCAACCACCCGCTCGCCCAGAACAAGCGCGGCTGGATTGACTTTGACGCCGCCGACCTGCTCGACGAGCCGAGCGACAAAGTGCGCGACCGCCTGCTCCAGCTGATTGTTGACATCGTGTCCGGCCGGGCAGTCACCAAGAACGAGAAGAACGGCTACCGCGAGATTGCGATTTTCAAGGACGGCGTGACGCTGTAA
>JAFLSP010000278.1 GCA_022510885.1 Treponema sp.
CATTCTCACTTCGCTGAGCACGTCGGGATTTTCCAAGTCAGCCCATGAATATGATTTTACCTTGCCGAACTGGAAGCTGTCTTTCTCAAATGAAAGCCAGATGCCTTCCTTCGCGACCAGGCCGAAACCGCCGCTGCGCAAACGCATCGCATAGGATTTTGCCTGCAAGAATGCGTCCCAAAGCTGGCGTTTACTTGAAACCGTGAATTTCGCTTCCCACAGGAACCGCGCGGTCTCCTCGCCCCTCATGCCTTTGGGGAGAAGCGCGTAGTCAGGATAGTTGCGCTCGCCTCTCCCCATGCGGACGGGCAGCTGCCGCACCCAGTCTTTCTCACTGTAGCCGAGTCTTTTCAAAAGCGGCTCAAGCAGCTTTTCCTCCACATCTTTCTCCACGCTCAGCTCCACGTCGCACGGAAGTCCTGCGCAGGCAATGCGCGGCAGAACTGACGTGTCAAAACCTTTCTCCTCAAGCATCCTCAGGAAAGAGTCGTATTCGGCTTTCGCGCATGGTGTTCCAGATACACCCTGCATACTTGCCCTGACGAGCCCCTTTTCTTTCCAGACTGAGTCGGAGCGCAGGTCGCCAATCGTGACGGGCGGCACGCGAATCATGCGGCTGACCCATACGCGCGGCGTGAAATACTCAAACGGGTCATCGAAGCCGGCGGACACGCACCGCCACACGGACCGAATCGCCGCGGCAGGCCTCACCTCATAAAGAAGCATGATGTCGCCCGGAAGCATATTGATGTTTCCCGCCCACCGGCTGATTGTCTTGAAGTCGGCGCCTTTCAGCCATTCCGAATCCTCCTTGCTTGCACCGCAGATGTACACTTTTGACGGCTCGGGCAAATCCTCGGTGAGCGCGAACGGCTCCATGCAGTGAGACGCGAAATAGTACAGAAAGACGCAGAATTCTTCGGGCGCAAGGGAGAACTGCTGGCGGAAGTCGTAGAATGCCTTGCACAAATCAAAGTAATAGAACAGGCGCTTTTTGTAGTCACGCCTTGGCGGGAGCGGCGGCAAAGGAATACCGAATTCAGCGCAAATGTTTTCAAGCACGGGAAACTGTGTCTCAAAATAGTACGGAAAGAAAAATCTTGGCGCGGAAATGTAAAAAATCACGGAATAGCCGCGGATAAAAGCGACTTGCTGACGCATCCTTTTCTCATCTTCCAATGCATCTAAAATACCTTTTCTTGCCTCCTCAAAAATCTCATCAGCCGTCATATCTTCGTTCTGCAAGATTTTCTCATAATACAAACACTTTTGGGGAAAGTCAAAATCGGTAGAGAGACTTGAAAAACGCTTCAATTCCTCGTATGCGGACCATTTTTCAACCGGCAAAATACTTATATGCTTAAGAAAAGAGAAATAAGCGGATTTTCTCTTATTCTTCACAACATTCTCAAACTTTTTAAAGAACGCAAGCGCCCTTTTTCCCTCTTCCGTCGCAAGATAATTGTCAAAAATGAACCTGTTGAACCGCATCGCCTATCCCCTCATACTCCCCATAATCCGCGCGACGGCGTTGTAATTG
>JAFLSP010000279.1 GCA_022510885.1 Treponema sp.
GGTGCGCGCGAAGCCGCCTATGACGCGCAACTGGTGCTGACCTTCGATACAGAGCCGGAACTGGTTGCCGGTTCGTTCATTACGATTTATGATGCGAGCGGCGCAACGGCGGACACAATAGCCTTTACCGATGGCGAGCAGGTTTTTGCGGACGGCACGAAAGTCGCCGTAGGAAGTCAGCTTGTGCGCAAAGTAGGAAAATCGGTCTACATCCAGCCACATTATGGCTCGCTTGCCCCGAACGCGACCTATTCCGTGGAAATCCCGGCGGGCGCAATCAAAGCGGGCGGAGCGTCTGACGGCATCGCAAAAGGCGCATGGACATTCACCACCAAGGCCGCACCCGCCCCGGCAAGCGATGGCGCGACGCTCACCGTGAACAACAGCACGGACGACGCAAACGACGCGCAGTTCCACTCGATTCAAGCGGCACTCGACTTCGTGAAGAACCGCGAGGGCACGTTCACCATCTCGCTCGCCCCGGCAACCTACTACGAGCTGCTGCACTACAACGGCACGGCGAACATCATCCTGCAAGGACCGAAAGGCAACAAACGCGGCGACGACACCATCATCACTTACATCAACTGCAACGACATGAACAGCGGGCAGACGACGCGCGTGTCCTTCCTCTTTACCGGCGCGAACCTCACGCTCGAAAACCTGACGCTCATCAATGCGACCAATCCGACCAAAGTCTATCTTTCCACCCAAAAAGTGCCGACCGGAAACGCACAGGCAGAGACGCTCTTCTTCTACAACGGTAAGGGTCACACGCTCAACGCATACAACTGCTCGTTCAAAAGTTTGCAGGACACCATGCAGATAAGCGGAAAGTGCTGGTTCTACGACTGCTACGTTGAAGGCGACGTTGATTACGTGTGGGGCACGGCAGATGTCGCCCTGTTTGAGGAGTGCGACTTCCACAGCGTCTACAGTCCGCTCAGCCGCAAAGACCGCGCCTACATCTTTGAGACCCGCGTCGGCACGACCGAAGAGCCGCTCGTCGGCAAAGGCTACGTCCTCTACAACAGCCGCGTAGAAGTTGACCAACGGCAGAACGCCTACTACGGCCGACGCGCCACCGCCGTCACCTCAGCAAAAAAACCTTACTACGACCAGTGCGCCATCGTAAACGTGGAATTTTTCGGCAAAGGGAACATCGGCGAGCAACGCTGGTACGTGGGCAAAGAACCGCGTGTCATCGACGGCAGCAAGCACGTTGGGTGGAAAGAATACAACGTCTCGTTCAAGAAAATTGAAGGCACAAAGCCCGCCGACACGAGCAAACGGTACAAGGATGCCGGTGACCTCGACAAAAAGACCTACAAAACCGAATACGCCACCCGCGACCTGATTATGAACCGCGTCTACAACACCAAGACCGGCGCGTATGAGGACGATGCCGCACCGTGGGACATCAACCAGCTCGCGCGTGACCGTGGATACAACGCCAAGAACATACAAAAAGAAAATCCGATACTGGCGTTTTTGCGGCGATTGCTCCATCTGTCACCACAGTA
>JAFLSP010000028.1 GCA_022510885.1 Treponema sp.
AGCGTTGCGGCGGCGAGCCGTCAGCATGAGGATAGTATGGCGAAACTGTTTGTGCCGGAGGCGTATCGGTCGGTGCTGGACACCAAGGAGACCGAGCACGCCATTGTGATGATTAAGGATTTTTTTCAGACGGCGTTGGCTACGGAACTGAACCTGCGCCGCGTGACGGCCCCGCTGTTCCTGCCGGCGGGTACGGGCCTGAACGACGACCTGAACGGCGTTGAGGTGCCGGTGCGCTTTGCCGTCAGGGATTTGGGCGGCACGCAGATGGAAATCGTGCACTCGCTGGCGAAGTGGAAGCGCGTCAAGGTGACGGAGCTTGGCCTGATGCCCGACTTCGGCATCTACACGGACATGAACGCGATTCGCCCCGACGAGGATTTGGACAACATCCATTCGCTGTACGTTGACCAGTGGGACTGGGAGATGTGCATCGACGAGGGCGACCGCACGGTCATGCACTTGAAAGAGGTCGTGGAGAAAATCTACCGCTGCCTCAAGCGCACGGAGTTCTATATCTTTGACCGCTACGAGCATATCAAGCCGTATCTGCCGCAGAAAATCACCTTTGTGTTCGCGGACGACTTGCAGCGGCAGTACCCGGCCCTTTCTCCCAAGGAGCGCGAGAACGAGGTCTGCCGCCAGTACGGCGCGGTGTTCGTCATCGGCATCGGCGGAAAACTGCCGGACGGGACGATTCACGACGGGCGCGCGCCCGATTATGACGACTGGATAAGCGAGACGGGCGACGGGCACCGCGGTCTGAACGGCGACCTGCTTGTGTGGAATTCCGTCCTGCAAAGCGCGTTTGAAATCTCTTCCATGGGCATCCGCGTGACGGCGGATTCGCTGCGGGCGCAGCTTGATGAGCGCGGCTGTCCCGGGCGCGCGGGGCTTGCCTTCCACAAGATGCTGCTCGACGGCAAACTGAGCCTGACAATGGGCGGCGGCATCGGGCAGAGCCGTCTGTGCATGTACTTTCTGCGCAAGGCGCACATCGGCGAGACGCAGGTCAGTTCCTGGCCGGAAGAGATGCGGCGGCAGTGCGCGGCGGCGGGAATCACGTTGCTGTAGCGGTGCGCAAAATACGCTAAAAAAAGACGTTTTTCCTTGACGAATTCGCGTCGCTGTTAGTATGTTCTTTATTAGAAAACTTTTTAGGACGGACGGATGAGTCAGAAACGTAAAAAGGAACAGGAAGCGGCGGACAAAGACCGAGACCTTGAGCAGGAAGAAATCGACGAGCTTGTGGAAGAGTCGCACGAAGCGAAAAAGGCGGAAGGCGCGGCAGAGCAGGCGGCGGACGATGCCGGTGAAGAGACGGTCGAGGCGAAAATCGCCGCGCTTGAGAAAGAGAACGCCGAGCTGAAAGACCAGTTGCTGCGCCGTGCGGCGGACTTTGACAACTACCGCAAGCGTATGTTGCAGGAAAAGCAGGATGCGTTCGACTACGGCAACGCGAACCTGCTCAAAGATTTGCTCGACAGCCTTGACAACTTTGACCGCACGCTTGAGGCGGCCGCCACGGCGAACGATGTCGCCGCAATCGTGGACGGCATCAGGATGGTCAACAAGAATCTGGTGAGCATGCTGGAGAACAAGTACGACTTGTCGTCGTTCGGCAAGGAGGGCGACGAGTTCGACCCGGACATCCACGAGGCAATCGGTATGCAGGAAGGCAAGGTGGAAAAAGAGCAGCTTGCCGCCGTGTACTTGAAGGGCTACAAACTGAAGGACAAGGTTATCCGCCACGCGAAAGTGATGGTGGTGAAGCCGGAAGCATAAGGTATATCACGGGCGGCGGACTGCCGCAAAAGCGAGGACATAAATATGGGAAAGATTATTGGTATTGACCTGGGAACGACGAACTCCTGCGTTTCCGTCATGGAAAACGGTGAGCCGGTCGTCATCCAGAACTCTGAGGGCGGGCGCACTACGCCGTCCATCGTCGGCTTTACGGCAAAGGGCGAGCGCATTGTCGGCTTGCCCGCGAAGAACCAGATGGTCACGAACCCGAAGAACACGGTGTACTCGGTCAAGCGTCTGATTGGCCACCGCTACAGCGAGCTGCAGGGCGAGGCGACCAAGCTGCCCTACACGGTGAAAGACCACGGGCAGGACGTGCGCGTGGAGGTGCAGGAAGGCGGGCAGAGCAAGGAGTTCAGCCCGCAGGAAATCTCCGCGTTCATCTTGCAGAAGATGAAGAAGACGGCGGAGGATTATCTCGGTCAGCCTGTCACCGAAGCGGTCATCACCGTGCCGGCGTACTTCAACGACTCGCAGCGGCAGGCGACCAAGGACGCGGGAAAAATCGCCGGGCTTGACGTGAAGCGCATCATCAACGAGCCGACGGCGGCCGCGCTCGCGTTCGGCTACAAGAAGGACCAGAAGGAGAAGACGATTGCCGTCTACGACTTGGGCGGCGGCACCTTCGACATCTCAATCCTTGAGCTTGCCGACGGCGTGTTCGAGGTCAAGTCAACGAACGGCGACACGCACCTGGGCGGCGACGACTGGGACCGCGCCATCGTGAACTGGCTCATCGACTCGTTCAAGGCGGACACGGGCATCGACCTGAGCAAGGATTCTATGGCGATGCAACGTCTGCGCGAGGCGGCGGAGAACGCGAAGATTTCTCTGTCGAACCAGACGAGCGTGGACATCAACCTGCCGTTCATCACGGCGGACGCGACCGGGCCGAAGCACTTGCAGAAGTCGCTGACCCGCGCCGAATTCGAGAAGATGACGGATGACTTGTTCGAGCGCACCAAGGAGCCGTGCCGCAAGGCGATGGCGGACGCCGAAATCACGGCGGACAAAATCGATGAGGTGCTGCTGGTCGGCGGTTCGAGCCGTATGCCCAAGGTGCAGGAAATCGTCAGGGAGATTTTCGGCAAGGAAGGCTCAAAGGGCGTGAACCCGGACGAGGCGGTGGCGATTGGCGCGGCGGTGCAGGGCGGCGTGTTGCAGGGCGACGTGAAGGACGTGCTGCTGCTGGACGTGACCCCGCTCTCGCTCGGCATTGAGACGATGGGCGGCGTGTTCACCAAGCTCATCCCGCGCAACACGACGATTCCGACCAAGAAGAGCCAGATTTTCTCCACGGCGGCGGACGGGCAGACGGCGGTCTCCATCCACGTCTTGCAGGGCGAGCGCGAGATGGCGGCGCAGAACCGCACCTTGGGCAACTTTGACCTGGTGGGCATTCCGGCGGCTCCGCGCGGCGTTCCGCAGATTGAGGTGACGTTCGACATCGACGCGAACGGCATCGTGCACGTTTCCGCAAAGGACCTGGGGACGGGCAAGGAGCAGCATATTCAGATTACGTCGTCAAGCGGCCTGAGCGAGGCGGAAATCGAGCGCATGGTCAAGGAGGCGGAGGCGAATGCCGAGGCGGACAAGAAGCAGCGCGAGGCGATTGACGTGCGCAACGAGGCGGACAGCCTGATTTACGCGACGGAGAAGAGCGTCAAGGAGCTGGGCGACAAGATTTCTGCGGGCGACAAGCAGCAGATTGAGGACGCGACGGCGGCTTTGAAGAAGGCGATGGAAGGCGGCGACACTGAGGACATCAAGGCGAAGACCGAGGCGCTGAAAAACGCTTCGTACAAGATTGCCGAGGAAGTCTACAAGCAGCAGGGTGCGCAGGGAGGCGCGGCTCCGAACGGCGCGGGCGAATCTGCTGGCACGGCGGGCGGCGACGCGGGCAGCACATCGGGCTTTGACAAAGGCAAGGCCGATGATGTAGACTACGAAGTGCACGACAACTAAGCATAATGCTGCGGGATGCGGTAACTGACGCGATAGTCGCGTTTGCGCGGCGCGTCAGTTACCGTTCCGGCATACTATGGTGAAATCAGATATGGCAAAACGAGATTATTACGAAGTTCTGGGAATTCAAAAAGGGGCGGACAAGGAAGAAATCAAGAAAGCGTACCGCAAGCTCGCGGTGAAGTATCACCCTGACCGTAATCCCGGCGACAAGGAAGCGGAAGAGAAATTTAAAGAAGCGACGGAAGCCTACGAAATTCTTTCTGACGACCAGAAGCGGCCAATCTATGACCAGTATGGTTTTGCCGGTTTGGACGGCATGGGCGGCGGTGGCGCGCAGTACAGCCATGCCTTCCACGACTTCAGCGACCTTTTTGGCAGCATGGGCGGCGGCGGTTTCGGCGATATTTTCGAGAATCTGTTTGGCGGCGGCCGCTCCCGCGCGCGTTCGGCGACCGACCCGATGCAGGGGCAGAGCCTCCGGTATGATTTGAGTATTTCATTCAAAGATGCGGTCTACGGCACGAAGGCGGAGATTACGTTCCGGCACAACGAGACCTGCTCGTCCTGCGGCGGCACGGGCGGCGCGAAGGGTTCGAAGCGGAAAACGTGTTCGTCGTGCGGCGGTTCGGGGCAGGTGCGCCGGAGCGCGGGATTCTTTGCCGTGCAGCAGACCTGTCCCACGTGCCGCGGTGCGGGAACGGTTATCGACACGCCGTGCACGAAATGTCACGGTGCGGGCGTGGAGGAAAAAAGCAAGCGCATGACGCTCACGATTCCGGCGGGCGTGGACGACGGACGGCGTATTTCCGTGCCGCATCAGGGCGATGCGGGCAAGAACGGCGGACCGGCGGGTGACTTGATTGTGGTGTTGCACGTTGAGCCGCATGCCTACTTTGAGCGCGACGGGCAAGATTTGTTCTGCGCCGTTCCCGTAACGATTGCGCAGGCGGCGTTGGGCGAAAAGATTTTTGTTACCGCGCTTGATGACAAAAAAATTGAGATAAAGCTGCCCGAAGGCACGAGCAACGGAAAATTACTCAAAATCAAGGGCGAGGGCGTTCCGTATGCGGGGCGAAGTGGCAAAGGCGATTTGTACGTGAAAATCGTGGTGCAGACGCCCGCGCGTCTTTCGGGCGAGCAGAAACGCCTGTTGCAGGAATACGCCGCCCTTGAGCGCGCGACGACCTCGCCGAGCTGCATTCCGCTTGAATCGCTGCGCTGATGGCAGGTTTTCCCGCTGAACTGGAGGCATACGTCGCGCCCGACTGTGACCGTCTTGCGTTTTTGCAGGCGTATTTGGCGGCGCGCGGCGTGCGGTCTTCGGTCGTGCCGGTGAACGGACGCAAGCATCTGTACGTCAATTTTCCTTCGGCGGCGTATAATCCCACGTTTAAAATCAAGACGGTCATTGCGCATTACGACCGCGTGGCGGGCAGTCCCGGTGCGAACGACAACAGCGTCTGCGATTTGGCGGTCGCCGAATTTGCTGCTCGCTTGCAGCGGCTTGCGACGCGCGGCGGCGTACACAATGTGCGCATTTTTTTCACGGACGGCGAAGAGTTAGGCGAGGGCGGCGTGAGCGAGCAGGGCGCGTTCGGCCTGGCGGAACTGTTCCGCAAGTTGGGCATTACGCATGATGATGTGTATGTGTTTGACAGTTGCGGACGCGGGAACGTGCCGGTTTTGGCGCGGGCGGGCGCGGACGCGGACGTGCGCGGCGCGTTCAAAAAACAGTTTGCGAGTTTGTATGAGCGCACGCAGGATTTGTTGCGCGACATCAGTCCGCAGCGGTGGATGACGCTCCCCGTGCCGTACAGCGACAACGCGGGCTTCCTTGCCTGCGGCATTCCTGCCGTGGCGATTACCTTTTTGCCTGCGGACGAGGCTTCCGAATATGCGCGTGCGCTGCTGCGTGACAAACACCTTGAGAAGGCAGTGATGCATGGCGACTGTGCGGGCGACTCGCAATATGGAGAAAAAATGCCCAAGACATGGCGGCTCTTTCACACCGAGCATGACAATCTGGCAAGCCTGACAGCGGAAAGTTGGGACCTGCTCGCGCGGATATTGGACGCACTGGGCGAGACGCAGTTTTTGGCGTAGTTATACCGCGCTCATCGCCATTTCGTAGCCGGTCTGCGCAAGTATGTTGAGTTTTTGCGGGTTGCGTTCGGTACGCCCCACGTTTACATCGGCGGGCGGGCGCAGGACGACGGCTTTTCCCTCTTGTTCGAGCGTCTGAATGATGTCCAATGATTCGTTGTAGTTTTCGTGGCGGCGCAGGAGGGCATCGGTCATCTTGGGGAATTCCTGGTACAGCAGTTTGACGAGCGCGGGGTGTTGGAGCGGTTGCTTGCGGAACCCTTCGCTCTGCGTGAGCACGATGACCAGCCGTTCGCAACCATCGGCTATTGCTTTGCGCACGGGAATGGAATCGGTGATGCCGCCGTCAAAATACGGCCTGCCGTTGAGTAGTGTGGGGCGGCACATGAACGGCAGTGAGCATGACGCTTTGCAGAATTCGGTCAGTTCGGCGGACGAGGTGGGGCGCAGGTATTCGACCTTGCCGCTGCGGGCGTTGGTTACGGTGACGAAAAAGTCCGTGCCGCCATCCGTTGCCGTGTTCGTTTTTGCCCAAAGCGTGTCGTAGTCAATCGGGTCGAGTTTGTGGGGAATCGTGTCGAAAATCAGTTTCCAGCCGAACATACTGCCTTCGCGGAGCATACAGCCGAGTCCGAAATAGTCGGAGCGCGTGCAGTAGTCCACGTTGACGCGGCGCGCGCGGCCTTTTTGATTTGAGAGAAAGGAAATTGCGTGACATGCGCCCGCGCTCACGCCGTAAATCGCGTCAAAATGACATTGCTTTTCGATGAGCGCGTCAACGACTCCCGCAGTGAACAGTCCGCGCATCCCGCCGCCTTCAAGAATCAGTCCCGTCTTTGCCATGCGGAAAGTGTAGCGCATTCGCACGCTTTGTGCTAGGGCGTTCGTGTTGTCAAATGACGCGATGTGCGGTATAATGACAGAATGGCTACGAGATGTTTTACGATGTGCAAGCCGGGCGTGCTGAACCGCAGGCTGGTTGGTCAGGTAATAACGCGCCTTGAGCATAAGGGACTGAAATTGGTCGGACTGAAGCTCATGCAGATTTCGCCGGAGCTTGCGGCGCAGCATTATGCCGAGCACAAGGGCAAGGATTTTTACGACGAATTGGTTTCCTATATAATAAGTGCGCCGGTGGTAGCAATGGTGTGGCAGGGCGATGACTGCGTGGCCTTGGTGCGGAAAATAGTCGGTGCGACCAAGCCGACGGAAGCCACGCCGGGAACGATTCGCGGCGACTTCTGCGCGCACACCAACCACAACATCATCCATGCGTCTGACAGCGACGCGAGCGCGGAGCGCGAAATCCGTCTGTTTTTTGCGGACGAAGAACTGATTGACTGGAACGACGAGAACGCGCTCTGGTACTAGGGGTTGACGATGAATGCGAAGCAAGTGGGTGTAATTGGCGCGGGTGCGTGGGGTTCAGGCTTGGCGCAGGCGTTGGCTCGCGGCGGGCACAAGGTGGAATTGTGGGCGCGCGAGCAGGACGTGGTGGATGCCATCAACAACGAGCACGAGAACAAACGCTATCTGCCGGGCTTTCCGCTTTCCGAGAACCTGACGGCTTCTGCCGACATTCGCCACGTGGCAAGCGACAAGGCATTCCTGATTTTGGCAAGCCCCTCGCTCTATTTGGTGAGCACGGTGCAGCAGTTCATCGACGTGCCGACCATTCAGGACGGGAGCACGACTATCGGCGTGCTGACCAAGGGCTTCGTCGCCTCGCCCGATGGTCCAAAACTCATTTTAGAGACGCTGGAGAATGCGCTGCCGTCAAGTTACAAAGGGTCGCTTGTCTATATTTCCGGGCCGAGTCATGCCGAGGAAGTCGCGATGGGCAAGCTGACGGGTTTGATTGCGGCGAGCGAGAATCCGAAGAATTCTATCCGCTTCCGGGAGCTTCTGCGCGTGCCGGGGCTGATGGCGTACTCAAGCCTTGACGTGGTGGGCGTGCAGATTTGCGCGGCGGCGAAGAACGTCATCGCCGTGGTGTACGGCAGTCTTGATGCGGTCGCCGAGCATTCCGATATTTTTGGCGACAACGCGGAATCGCTGTTGCTCGCGGCGGGACTGAACGAGATTCAGGCGTTGGGCTTTGCGATGGGCGCGACACACGCCGAGACGTTTACTTCGATTGCGGGCGTGGGCGACTTGGACGTTACCTGCCGCTCAAAGTACGGGCGCAACCGCCGTTTCGGGCAGGACATCATCAAGACGGATTTGCTCTCGCGCTTCAAGAATTTGGATGACCTGATTGCGCGCATTTCCGAGGTGGGCTACCTTCCCGAAGGCGCGGTGGCGTGTCACTTTGTGCATCAGATTTGCAAAAAATACGATTTGCATCTGCTGATTTGCGAGGGATTGTATCGCATTCTGAATAAGGAAATCGCCCCGATGGATTTCCTCAACGATTTATTGCAAGGAAACATACATGCTTGAAAAACTGACCAACACGTTCAGCGACATCGTGCGCACGGTAAGCGGAAAGGCGACGATTAGCGAAAAAAATATTGAGGAGACCGTCGAGCAGATAAAGATGGCGCTGCTTGAGGCGGACGTGAACCTGCGCGTGGTGCGCCGTTTCGTGAACGCGACGGTGGAAGAGGCGAAGGGCGAGAAAGTCCTGCGCGCCGTTGACCCCGGTCAGCAGTTCGTAAAGATTATCCACGACCGCATTGTCAAGTTGCTCGGCGACGAAAAAGTTGATTTGCAGCTCAAGAATCCCGATGTGCAGTCCGTAGTGCTGCTGCTCGGTTTGCAAGGCGCGGGCAAGACGACTGCCGCGCACAAACTTGCGGCGCGTTTGGCAAAGAATGGTCGCCGTCCGCTGCTCGTCGCGTGTGATTTGGTGCGCCCTGCCGCCGTGGAGCAGTTGAAGCAGCTCGGTGCGAAAATCGGCATTCCCGTGTACGCGGAGGACGGCGCGAGCGATGCCGTAAAGGTCGCCAAAAACAGCCTTGCTTTTGCGCGCAAGAACGGGCTGGACACGGTTATCGTGGACACCGCCGGTCGCCTGCAGATTGACGAGGCGATGATGGCGGAATTGGTCGCCGTAAAAAAGGTCGTTGACCCCGTGGAGACGATTCTGGTTGCGGACGCGATGACGGGTCAGAACGCGGTGGACATCGCAAAGTCGTTTGACGAGCAACTCGGTTTGACGGGCGTGGTGCTGACCAAATTCGATTCCGACGCACGCGGCGGCGCGGCACTTTCGCTCAAGACGATTACGGGAAAGCCGATTCTGTTCATCGGCACGGGCGAGAAGACCGAGGATTTTGAGCCGTTCCATCCCGACCGCATTGCGGGGCGTATTCTCGGCATGGGCGACATCGTGTCGCTCGTGGAGAAGGCGCAGGAGACCGTGGAACTTGAGGAAGCGCAGCGGCTTGAGAAAAAAATGGCGCGCAACGAGTTCACGCTTGACGATATGCTTGAGCAGTTTCAGCGCGTCAAGAAGATGGGCAGTATGCAGTCGATTATGGAGATGATTCCGGGCTTGTCCGGGCAGATTGACGAAAGCAAGCTCGATTTTGACGGCATGAAGCGGCAGGAGGCGATAATCCTCTCCATGACCAAAAAGGAGCGCGCCAATCACCTCATCATCGGGCCGAGCCGCCGCAAGCGCATTGCAAAGGGCAGCGGCACGAGCGTCGCCGAAGTGAACAAGCTGATTAAGCAGTTCGAAAAGACCAAGCTCACGATGAAAAAACTTGCCCGCAATAAGGGAATGCAGGCAAAAATAATGCAGCAGTTCGGCGGAATGCGCTAGTTCGCGGGCTTGCCCGTCGTTTTATTAAGGTTTATTTCACTTCAATCAGCGACGCGACGCGACCGTCAGCGGTGTAGCCTTTGAAAGGGTTTGTCTCGTCGGTGAAACTCGTGATGCCGTGGTAATAGTTGTAGTAGTACGTGCCGGGGGGCAGCAGCAAGTCAAGCTGGTATTTGCCACGCTGCACCTCAACCATCTCATAAATCCATGAGTCCCAATTGGTGAATGTACCGCCGAGACGGATTTTTTGTCCCGTCGGCGCGAAGCAGATAAAGCGCGTGTACCCTTCGGGAACGGTTTCGGTATTACGGGCGACGACCGGCGGCAGGGCAACGCGCGAAACATCGATGCCCGCCACGGGGTCGAACGCGCGGTTCGGGTTGCTCGGGTCGGTCGTCCACAGTCCGTCGATGACCAGGCGGTATGAGATAGACGTGATGTCTTTGGGCTTGGGGAGCAGGTAGAAAAACCACGAGTCGGTGATGTCGCCCTCAAAACTGTAAGTGTTGTGCAGTTTGTAAGAGTGAATGTGCTTGTAGCCTTCAAAGTCGAACGCGATGCCCACGTAGCGCGATGCCTTTGGCGCGGTGAATACAATGTAATCGCCGTCGATATACGGCGCGCTCACGCCCGTAATCTCCGCAATCGTGTTGTTGTAGTCATATACATCTGGCTTTGGTTCGGTCTCCTTTGCGACCGCTGCCGCCGCGAGTAGGGAAATCATAGCCCAAGCAAAACATCGTTTCATACTATAGTACCTATCGGCAGATTGCGGCGGAATGCTTACAGAATTTTCTCATCTAAACTCGCCCGCCAAATCTGCCGAAACTGGAGTGAATGGGTGGATTGTGCGCACTTGTATCATCTTGTAATGTGGGGTAAAATAAAAGGCGATGCCCGGACGTGACCAGTTAAAACAATTCAGTGACGATTTACTGTCTCTTGGCGACGAGGTGCGCATTCGTAGGGGGCGCGGTGAGAGACCGTCCGTGCTGCCCTTGCCCGAAGGCATTTCCGAAGCCGACGATTCCGATGATTTTATTGACGGTATGCCCGTGCAGGAGCACGATGTCAGCGTAGACGATGCGACGGATGACAATACGCCGACGGTTGCCGATGAGCCTTCGCCCGAATCTGACTTTCTGAATGTTGGCGGTGCTCCCTTGGACGATGATGACCTCGACCTTTCTGCGTTTGAAGCACCAGTCACGGCAGACTCTGCTACAGTTGCGGATGAAATCCCCGAAACGACGGACGAATCTGAGCCTTCGACTTTTGAAACAGACGCTCCCGCCGAATCACCGACTGAGGACGACATAGCGGAAGCGGCTTCCGAAACGGAGTCTTCTGATGGGGCGCAAACGAACGCCGATACGGACACTTTGTTTGCGCCAGCGGGCGGCGGCATTGCAGATTCACAGGAGATTCCGCCTGTGGACGACCTGCTCGCTTCGTTGGATTTGCCCGATGACATCGCCTTTGCTGACGATACCAAGTTGACGCTTCCCGACGAATTGCTGGAAAACGACTTTTCGCTTCCCGATTTTGACGACCCGCAGACCGAAACGGTATCTGCGCAAGAAACAGAAGATTTTGACAATCCTGCTGAAACGGACAATGCTGCGCAGGATGACGGATTTGCTATTTCCGATTCCGATGAGATGCCGTCTGATGACATTGCCGCCACGTTCGACACGTCGGATTTGGACGACCTGTCATCGTTGGACGAGCTTCCTGCGGTGGATGACGAATCCTCTGCTGATGATGTTGCCGAAGCGTTCGACACGAGCGGACTTGACTTTCCCGATATGGCGGCTTCTTCCGATACGGACGACATTGCTGCTGCGGCAGAAGAGAGCGTTCCCGAAGTGTTCGACACGTCGGAAATGGACGGGGTGGATTTTTCTTCTGACGGCGAATCAGCACCGGTTACGTTTGACGACATTCCGGCGACAGGCGAGGCTCCTGCATCCGACGACGGCTTTGCGCTGAGCGATGATTTTGAGATTCCGGGCTTTTCCGACGCGGACGCTGCGCCTGTTGAGAAGAAAAAAGGCGGCATTCACGCCGATGCTTCTGCCGCAACGGCAAATCCCGACCGTCCGCCGAACACGCTTTCTGAAGGCGAATACGAGCAGTTCAAGAAAAATCTCGCTGCCTATCCGCTCAACTTGCGCATTGCGGTAGAAGACTTTATCGTCAAGGACGAATTCAAAGATGCCGTAATTTTTGAAGTCGTCGAGAAAGTGCTCAAAAAAGTGCCCGCGCGGCAGCTCGCCGGTCACATGGAGAAACTGCTCGACGTGACGATTAATGTGCCGCGCGACTACGAGCGTCGTTCTGTCGCGGAGTACGAGGCGTACAAGCAGTCGTTCCAGTATCAGCTGAAAAATCGCATCCTGCCTATGGCAATTGCGGGCGTCGCCGCCTGTATCTTTGCGGTGTTCTTGTTTCAGGCGGGCAAGATGTTCATCTATCGTCCGCTTAAGGCGACTTCGTACTACCGGCAGGGCTACGCGATGCTTGAGAACAACGAATTCCCGCAGTCGGAGGAATGTTTCAAGCGCGCGGTTTCCTATAAGCCGATAAAGAAATGGTTTTTTGCGTATGCGCGTGGGTACCGCGAGCGCAAGCAGTATGAGCGCGCGGCGCAGATGTACCGCAACACCCTTTATTTCTTCAAGCATGACAAGCAGGCGGGCATGGAGTACGCGCAGATGGAGTTGTACGACCGCGCCAACTATCCCCGTGCCGAAGAAATTGTGCGCCGCGATGTGCTCGACTATTACGTCAACGATGCGGATGGCATCCTGCTGCTGGGAGACATCTTTTTGGAGTGGGCGGAACTTGACCCGACGAAATACGCGGACGCACGCGAGCAGTATTCCAACCTGATTCAGTTGTATGGGCAGACTGACTTGTATATGTCGCGCATGATGCGCTATTTCATCCGCACGGACGAGTTGCAGGATGTGCTTATGCTCAAAAACCGTTTCTACGGCAGCAAAAAGGCAAAGAAATCGCTGAGCGCGCAGGATTGGACGGAGCTGAGTGGCTATCTGCTTGACAAACTCTACGGCAATCTGACCAAAAGCGAGGAGTACCTGCGCTCATCCATTGAGGATGTGCTCGATATGCTTACCATGGCGGTCAAACTTGACCCGACGAATCCTGTGGCGCGCTATAATCTTGCCCGTTACTTCCTGCACAACAACAACGACGAAGCCGTACAGCGTGAGATGGGGATTGCGCTCGACCTGTTTGCGCGCGCGCCAGTGCGCACGCGGAAGAACACGTATCTCGAAATCAACGCGAGCCGTATTTTGGGCGAGCTGTTTGCGGAAAAGCGCGAGTACCTCAAGGCGCAGGAAGCCTATACGCGCGGCATCAACGTGTTTACCGAGGAGCATGAGCGAACGGGCTTGGAAGGCGACGAGAATACCGGTCGTCTCTACGCGGACTTGGGCGACATCGAGTATTTTATCAGCGGCGACATGGACAGCGCGCTTGCGAACTATCAGTCGGCGGTCGCCACGCACTACGACATTCCGTCGCTCAATTACCGCATCGGCGCGATGTATTATAATCGCAAGGACTATGACAATGCGCTTAGCGCGTTCGTCAAGACGGCAGAGACGGAAAGTACCGACGCGAACCTCCTGCTCTCGCTTGCCAATACGCTTTCGTTGCGCGGCGACAACTATGCGGCGCAGGGATATTACGCGAGTCTGCTAACGCGCCTGAACGCTGAGCGCGCGCGTCTCGGTATGCTGTTCCCGCAGGACAGCGAAGAGGACAATGAGCTGGTCGATAGGTATCTCAAGGCGAACAATAATCTTGGCGTGACGCTCTATCGGCTTGCGCGGCAGACGGGCAACAGCGGCATGAACGCCGAAGCCCTCGTGCGCCTGTCCGATTCCATGCGCGCATGGGACGCGCTCACGCGCAATCAGGTTACGATGAAACGGCTTGAGGGCGGAAACCTTGCCATGCAGAACGCGAAGTACATTACGCATCCGTATGCGGAATTTGAGCCGGCAATCTACACGGACATTCCCAAGACGCTCTCGGGCGAAAAGGTGCTTGAATGAGAAAAGTCTTCTGTGCCCAGGCGGGCATTGAGGTAAAAAAACGATTCAACGACTTGCGCAAGGAAGCGTTCCGCAAGGGCATCCACATCTGCACGGCGTTCGTGCCGTTCTTCCTGCATCATCTGTACGTGCCGACACTCTGTTTGTTGGTTGCGGCGGGCGTTTTGTATGCGGTCGCCGAATATCTGCGTGGGAAGGGGCGAGACATTCCGCTTATCTCCGACGTGACTGCCGCCGCCGCTCGCACGCGCGACGAGCATACGTTTGTGCTTGGGCCGGTGACATTGGTAGCGGGCATTCTCGTGACGGCATTGCTTTGGTCGGAACGCGCGGCGGCCGCAGGCATCTACGCGCTTGCCTTTGGCGACGGGCTGGCAAGCCTTGCGGGAAAAACGTTCGGGCGCGTGCATATTCCGTTCACGTTCGGCAAGACAGCCGCCGGCAGCCTTACGTGCTTTGCGGCAATCTTCTGCACCACGTTCTTCGTGAGCGGCGATTGCTCCGTCTCGCTTGTCATCGCCCTTGTCGGCATGGCGATTGAAATGCTCCCGCTCAAGGACTTTGACAATCTGATTATTCCCGTCCTGCTTGGCGGCATTGCGCAACGCTTACTTCCACTTATATAAACGGTGCAGATTGCGCAAAAACTGCATCGTTCCCGTTGCAAGCGCGGCAGTTCCTAGTATCAGCAGCACGAACGAATCCGCGAGCAGCAGAAGCGTGTAGCCCGCAAAGAACGCGACATAATACAGCGTCATCTTTTTCAGTTCCATGCTTGCGTGTTTGCCCGCATTCAGCCAGAACGAGAGCACGGTCAGCGCGAACAGCACGGCGCGGAAAAGCACGGAAGCCGTCGCGAATCCCGTGGGAATGGCACAGGTGGTCGTCATTTGTGCCGTGTTGAGCGGCAGTCCCGCCGCGAGCATTGCCGAAAGCGCGAGCGCAACCGTAAAATTGCGCTCCACGTCTTGCCGCTGATGCGCCTCGCTGAATACCGCCATGCAGAAAAAGCAGAGCGGCACGGCGAACCGCCCCACAACCATCACGCGGGCAGCAAAGAACAGCAGCCGTGAGAACGACAGCCCGAGCGAGAACAGCGGAATGAGCAGTCGTACCCCCTCGCACAGAATACCGAGCAGTACGCCCGCAAAAAAGATGATTTCAGACGACTGTGTGTTCTCAAAGTACGCGATGATAAAGAACAGCGTCGCCGGAACATAGAGCACCAGTACGCCGATGGCAATCATCGTGGCGGCAAAATGGTACTGCATGAACGGCAACACCCGTCGCGCGTACTGCATCTTCGTCTGCGCGTCGGACAACTCGGTGTCAGTCGGCGGAACGACCGAGCCGGTCACGAACGCGGCAATCAGGGTCACCGCGAGCAGGGCACAGCATACGATTGAAAAGACAAATAATGCCCGCAGCAGGCGGTTTCGGGTTTTTAGGGTCATACCCCCATAATAAACGGAACGGAAAAAGATGTAAAGCGTCGCCCGAAAATACCGATGATTATAGTAGCATAGCGTACAGAGGTGTGGAGGACGGTATGAAAAAGTTATTGTGCGGATGTATGTTTATTGCTGCCGCGTTCGGTGCGTTCGCGGGAGATGTCGCGGCATTCGTTGACATCGGTATCTCTTCTGACGGAAAAACCTACATTTTTGGCGAATACGGACGGACGGACGGGGACTTCCGTGGCTATGCCGAAATCTACACCGTTGACATTGGCAAGAACGACTTTGTGCCGGGCGGCATCTTCCGCACCAATCCTTCGCCGAGCACTGCCACAAAGAGCGGCAAAGCCGTGTACGACGAACTTCTTGCAAAGGCGGGATGGGCAATCCGCAAGTATGAGTGCAAGCCCGTGAAGGCGGAGAACTTGCTCTATCTGCGAGACGACAACACGAGCGACGGCACGGAAATCGTATTCAAGGATTTTGAAGGCTCCTCCTCCGAACAGACCGTTTTCTACCATGCCCGCCTGCGCACCACGCTCGACGGCACGCGCTCGTCGTTTTCTATTGACCTTGAAAAGCAGAACGAGGCGGGAACGGTTATCAGTCGGAACGTCGTCGGCAATCCCGCCATCAAGCGTAAGGACGTGACCGCCTACAGAATCGACCGCATTTTCAGCGACAGCACCGGGCGCA
>JAFLSP010000280.1 GCA_022510885.1 Treponema sp.
CACGCCGGTTTTTTTGAGCCATGCCTCCACGTCCCTTGCGAGCGAGCCTCCGCCCGAGTAGTGGACCAGAAGCCCCTCGGCAATCTCCGCTGACGGGGCGAGCTTTGCGATTGCGGTGAGGCTCTGCCCGAAGCGTCCGCCGCCATACGAGCAGAACGGGAGAATCCGCTTGCCCGATAGGTCGTGGGTTTCGAGCAGCGTGGCGATTGGCATGGGGATGCTCGCCCACCAGTTGGGGTAGCCGAGGATTATCGTGTCGTACTCCGCCCACTTTCTCCCGTCGATTTTTGTCCTGAGCTTTGGACGCGCCTGGCTCCGCTGGTCTCGCTGCGTCTCGTTCAGGACGGTGCTGTAGTCCGTGGAGTACGGCTTTTCGAGCGCAAGCTCCACCGTGTCGAAGCCGGTCTGCCGCTGGATTTCTTTCGCGACTCCGCGCGTGTTCCCGCCCCAGGAATAATAGACGATGAGCGCCTTGCCCGTCCGCGCGGGTCTCGCTCCCTGCGCCTCGCGCGTCGTGACCGTTCCCGCCGCTCCGCCGGGGGCGCTCAGGGCGAGGCGGATTCCCACGCTGTGGCTTTTGCTCGTCTGCGGCATGACCGCCCGGTACGCGCTGCGCAGGTTCTTTCCGAAGTCGTTCCAGCCGCCGCCACGCCAGACGCGCCGTGTCCCGCTCTCCGCTCCCGCCGGGTCTGTCCGCGCGGACGTTCCGTAGTCGGCGTAGTAGTCGAAGCACCACTCGCCCACGTTTCCGTAGATGTCGTGCAGTCCGTTCGGGTTCGGCTTGAAGCTTCCCGCTGCGACGGTCTTCTCACGGTACACGCCGGGCCGTGTCTCAAGCACGCTGTCGTTGAAGTAGTTCTGCTCAATCTGATAGGGGTAGCGGCCGTAGAAGTTCACGTCGTCCGCTCCGGGCGCTTTTTGCGTGTAGAAGGGCGTCGCCGTTCCCGCGCGGGCGGCGAATTCCCATTCCGCCTCGGTGGGAAGCCGGTAGCCGTCTGCCGAACGGTTCCACTCGACCTGCGCGCCGCCTTCTCTGACCGTGTATGCGGGTGTGCGTCCCTCCCGCAGGCTGAGCGCGTTGCAGAATTCCACCGCGTCGAGCCAGCTCACGCTCTCCACGGGGAGGTCGTCCCCGCTGAACGCGCTGGGGCTTTTCCCCGTGACCTCGCGGTAGAGCCTCTGCGTCACCTCGTGCTTTGCGAGGTAGAACGGCGAGAGGGTCACTCGGTGGAGCGTCTCGTCATCGCTCCGCCAGTCCTCGTTCTCGGGGCTTCCCATCTGGAACGTGCCGCCCTGTATCAGCACGAAGTCCGCCGGGGGATTGCCCTGCGCCGCCGCCGAAATCATCACGACAGCTCCTGCTATTATTGAGGCGACTGATTTTCTCACGGTCTCCTCCTCTCACTCTGCCTTTTCGATGCGCACGGTGAACGTTCCGCGCAGGGCGGAAAGCTCCTCAAGCGGGCAGGCGACCACGCCTACGTTCACCATGTCGCCGCCGGGCCGCTCCT
>JAFLSP010000281.1 GCA_022510885.1 Treponema sp.
GGGGATGGTGTTCTGATTGCCGTGGTGGACATCCAGCTCAAAGGCGACGGGCCGAACGCGCTCGCCTCAAACGGCTACAAGGCGGTGCGGATGCTGCTTGACGCGGGAATCCGCTCCGTGGTCTTCTCAAGCCACGACACGAGCGCGTGCATAGAAAAAGCGATGAGCGAGGATGTGGGCGCGCGCGGCTTCGTCTCAAAAGTGAGCGACGAGCAGATGCTCCTTAACGCGATTGATACCGTTGCGGACGGCCGCACGTTCATCCAGCCGGACCTTGCGGCGGGGCTTCTGGAGCGGCGCGGCGTGTTCTCCGTGCTCACCAGGCGCGAGCAGCAGACGGCGCGGCTCATCGCCGAGGGGCTTACGAACGAGGAGATTTCCGACGCGCTGGGCATAAAAATCACCACGCTTGAAAACTACCTGAGCGTCATCTACGAAAAACTCGGCTGCGCCGACCGCGCGGAGTTGATGGAGCGGCTGCGGTGACGGGCGGTGCGGCAAGAAATCCCGCGCTATCGGCAAGATATAGCGCGTTTATTCGTTGAAATTCCGCTTTATATTTTGCCGATAACGTGATATAATTTGCCTATGGGCAAGGCAGGGTACATTTCTGTGGAGGAGACCGCGCGCGCGTGGCGGATGAGCGAGCGCAGCGTGAGGAACTACTGCGCGCAGGGCAGGATAGCGGGCGCGGTTCTGGAGGGCAAGACGTGGAGAATCCCGGCGGGGGCAGAAAAGCCCGGTCGCAAGACACGCCATTCCCCGGCGCAGGACACGCTCCTTGCAACGCTCTGGCGCGAGAAGGAGGCGGCTCTGCGGGGCGGAATCTACCACAGGATTCAGATTGAGATGACCTACAACTCGAACCACATCGAAGGCTCGCGGCTGACGCACGACCAGACCCGCCACATCTTCGAGACCACCACGCTCGGCGTCACGGACGGCGCGGTGAACGTTGACGACATCATCGAGACCGTGAACCACTTCCGCTGCATCGACCTTGCGATTGAGGGCGCGCGTTCCCGGCTGAGCGAGAGCCTCATCAAGCAGCTGCATCTCATCCTCAAATCCGGGACGACGGACTGCCGGAAGCCATGGTTCAAAGTGGGCGACTACAAGATGCTGGAGAACGAGGTGGGCGGAAGCGAGACCGCAAAGCCCGCCGATGTCGCGCCCGCGCTCAGGGCGCTGCTCGCCGAGTACAACGCCCGCCCGCGCGTCACGCTCGACGACATCCTTGATTTCCACGTCCGCTTCGAGCGCATCCATCCGTTCCAGGACGGCAACGGGCGCGTGGGCCGCCTGATTATGCTCAAGGAATGCCTCAGGCACAACATCGTCCCGTTCATCATCACCGAGGAGCTGAAACTCTTTTACTACCGGGGCATCAAGAGCTGGGACGATGAGCGCGGCTACCTGCGGGACACCTGCCTTTCCGCGCAGGACGAGATGAAGTCCGCGCTGGACTACTTCGGGATTGCG
>JAFLSP010000282.1 GCA_022510885.1 Treponema sp.
GCTCGCCTTCATCACCTGCCCCATGAGCCAGCCTACGACGTTGGTCTTTCCGCCCTTGAAGTCCGCGACGGCCTTGGGGTTCGCGGCAATCACCTGGTCAACAATCGCCTCTATCGCGCCCGCGTCGCTCACGCTCTCCATGCCCTCCGCCCTGATGATGGCACCGGGCATCGCGCCGCTCTCAAGCATCCTGGCGAAGACGACCTTGCCCTGCGCGGAGGTGATTTTCTTGTCGGCGATGGCGTTCACCAGCTCCGTGATGTGCGCGGGCGTGATTCCGACCTCGCCAATCGTGATGCCCTTCTCGTTGAGGACGGCGAGCAGCTCGGCGAGAATCCAGTTGGCGACCTTCTTCACGTCCCTCGCGCCCCGCGCCGCCTCCTCGAACCACAGCGCAAGCTCGCGCGTGGAGGTGAGCGTCTCCACGTCGAAGTCGGAGAGGCCGTAGTCCTTCTTCAGGCGGACGCGCTTCGCCTCGGGCAGCTCGCCCACTTTGCCGCGCGCGCTCTCAATCAGCTCCTCGCTCACGGTGAACGGCCTGATGTCAGGCTCGGTGGTGAAGCGGTAGTCCACGAAGGAGTTTTTCGTGCGCTGTATGACGGTCTCGCCCTTCTCCTCGTCCCAGCCCATCGTCACCTTGAAGCCCGCGTTGAACTCCTGCCGGTCGCTCTGGAATTCCTCCAGCTGCCGCCTCGCCTCATACGCGCAGGCCTCGCGGATGGCGCGGAAGGAGTTGAGGTTCTTTATCTCGCTGATGGGCGTGTGCCACAGCCTGCCGTCCTCCCACACGTTCAGGTTGATGTTCGCGTCGCAGCGCATGTTGCCTTCCTCAAGGTTGCCGTTCGTGACGCGCACGTAGCGCAGGATTTCCTGCACGGTCTGCATGAACAGCGCGGCCTCGTCGGGGGAGGAGATGTCGGGCTTGGTCACAATCTCGATGAGCGGCGTGCCGGAGCGGTTGTAGTCGATGTAGGAGTGCGCGCCCTGCAAGTGCAGGGATTTCCCCACGTCCTCCTCAAGGTGGATGCGCTCTATGCGGACGCGGCGGTACTTTCCGCCGATGATGCACGGCTCGCCCTTGAAGTTGGCGGGACGGTGCCGCGCGCCGCCTGGCTGCTCGTCCTTGGGAAAGCGCGCGAGCGGCAGGTCAACATGGCCGTCCGTGCAGAGCGGGATGTCGTACTGCGTAATCTGGTAGCCCTTGGCGAGGTCGGGGTAGAAGTAGTGCTTGCGGTCGAACTTGGTGAAGCGCGCGATGGAGCAGTTGAGCGCAAGCCCCGCCACCGCGCCCAGCTCCACGTAGCCCCTGCTGATTCGCGGCATCGCGCCGGGAAGCCCCAGGCACACGGGGCACACGCGCGTGTCCGGCATTCCGCCGTAGCGGTTCTCGCACGCGCAGAAGGCCTTTGTCTTTGTCAGAAGCTGCGTGTGTATCTCGCAGCCGATTACGATTTCGTATTTGTCGATTGCCATATT
>JAFLSP010000283.1 GCA_022510885.1 Treponema sp.
GTTCGCGGGTGTTGCCACGTAGAACGCGGGGCGGTACAATGACGGCATGATTTCTTTGGTGGCATTTTTGGGCAATCCGGGGCGGGAGTACGAGCGCACGCGGCACAACGTGGCATGGCAGTTCGCCGAGTCCTTGCCCTTTTACGGCGCGCTTTTATGGCAGGAAAAATTCCGCGGCGACTACGCGGTCATGGAGACCGCCGCGCTCGCCGAGCGGTTCGCGCAGAGCGGGCTGCTTGCGGCAAAAGACGGCGGCACGCCCGCGCTGCCCAAGGACGCGCCCGGCAGAATCCATTTCCTCAAGCCGCGCACCTACATGAACCTGAGCGGCGAGGCGATTGGCGAGTTGGCGCGCTTTTTCAAAATCACGGCGGAGCAGATTCTGGTGGTGCATGACGAGCTGGAACTGCCCTTCGGCACGGTGAGCCTCAAGCAGGCGGGCGGACTGGGCGGACACAACGGGCTGCGCTCGACAAAAGCCGTCCTCGGCACGGCGGATTTCTGGCGGCTGCGCTTCGGGCTGACCAAGCCGCAGGGACGCGACATCGCCGACTACGTGCTGAGCGACTTTTCCGCCGACGAGCGGCCCGCGCTGCAAACCGTCTTTGCCGAGACCGCGCCGCTGCTCGCCCGCCTGCTGCTTTCATCCGACCCCGCGCGGCTCATTCCCGCCTGGGGCAAGAAAAAAATCACGGAGCGACTATGAGCACGGACGACCGCGCCACGACGGACGGCGAGACCGAAGGCGCATTCTCCCGCCTCTATGCCATCACGCGCACCCTGCGCGGCGAGCAGGGCTGCCCCTGGGACAAGGACCAGACCGCGCTCTCGCTGCGGCGTTTTCTGATAGAAGAGGCGTTCGAGACGGTGGACGCGATGACGAGCGGCGACGCGGCCCACGTGCGCGAGGAACTGGGCGACGTGTTCTACAACGCGGTGCTGATTGGCTACCTGTACGAGCAGGCGGGCGACTTTACGATTGCCCAGAGCCTGCGCGACATCGGCGACAAGCTCATCCGCCGCCACCCGCACATTTTCGCACGAAACGGCGAGACTCCCGCACTGACGAGCGGCGACGTGCTGCGGCAGTGGGACGACATCAAGGAAACGGTGGAGCGGCGCGGGGACAACGCGGCGGAGGGCTTTCCGCCGCTCCTGCGCGCGACAAAGCTGCTCAAGCATGCCGCCAAAAAAGGCCGCGCCACGCCTACCGCCGCCGAAGCCCGCGCACGGCTGGACGAGTCGCTGCAAACCGTCTCCGCGTCTGCGGCAAAGGCGGAGCGCATGAAACGAAGCCCCACGGACGAGCCGTTCACCGTGAGCGGCGGCAGCGCGGCATTGGACGCGGCGCACCTGCAGCTGGAAGCGGACGTGGGCACCGCGCTGTTCGCGCTTGCCGACTACGCCCGTCTGCTCGGCGTGGACCCCTCCGTCGCGCTCGACCGCGCGAACCGCGCGTTCTGCGCGG
>JAFLSP010000284.1 GCA_022510885.1 Treponema sp.
CGAGTTCAGGGAAGGCCTCGACATGGCGAAGTTCACCGGCAACCAGAAATGGCAGATGTGGTGCCTTGAGCGCTGGCTCGACATGAACGAGGGAAGGTGAGGCGGGATGCACGGAAGCCTGCGCTCGAAATATGCCCTTCTCTCCGCCCCCGTGAAGTCCGCGTTCTGGTTCACGGCGTGCAGCTTCATGCAGCGCGGGATTTCCGTCATCACCACGCCGGTATGGACGCGGCTTTTCTCCGCGGAGGACTTCGGCATGTACAGCATCTTCAACTCATGGAAAAGCATCTTGTCCGTGTTCGTCACGTTCAACCTCGCGGCGGGGGTGTTCACGCGCGGGCTTCTCAAGTATGAGGACAGGCAGGAGGATTTTGTCTCGTCAATGGAGGGGCTGCTCTCTCTTATGACGGCTGTGTTCCTTGCCGTGTATGTCCCCCTCAGGAATTTCTGGAATCCGCTCCTCGGGCTGTCCACCCCGCTCATGCTATGCATGGCGGCGATGCTCTGGTGCGAGACCGCGTTCTCGTTCTGGGCGGCGCGGCAGCAGTTCGACTATAAGTACAGGAGGCTCATCGCCGTCACGCTCGCCATGTCGCTCGCAAACCCTGCCGTGGGGATTGCCTGCGTCCTCCTTGTCCCCGGGCAGAAAGTCGCGGCAAGGATTATCTCGATGACGGTCCTTGAGGCCGCCGTGTACGCGTCCTTTTTCGCGTTCCAGCTCCTGCGCAGCAAACGGCTGGTCAGCCGGGAATTCTGGAGGTTCGCGCTCCTTTTCAACCTTCCTCTCGTGCCGCACTACCTTTCCCAGACGGTGCTCAGCTCAAGCGACAGGATAATGATAGGAAAGATGACCGGGGAGCGGACTGCCGGATTGTACAGCCTTGCCTACAGCGTGGCCATGATTCTGACCATGTTGAACGCCTCGATACAGCAGGCGTTCAACCCGTGGCTGTACCGGAAAATAAAAGCCCGGGAATACGAGAGAATAGGAAGCACGAGCTATGCCGTGCTGATTGTGGTCGCGCTCGTGAACCTCATCTTCATCGTGTTCGCGCCGGAGCTGGTGCGGATTTTTGCCCCCGAGGAGTACCGTGAGGCCGTGCGGGTCATGCCGCCCGTCACAATGAGCGTGTTCTTCATGTTCATGTACTGCCTGTTCGCAGACTTTGAGTTCTACTACGAGAAGACCGCGTTCATAGCCGCCGCGTCGGTGCTTGGCGCGGTTCTGAACGTAGTCCTCAACTGGCTGTGCATCCCCCGCTTCGGATATGTCGCTGCCGGCTACACGACGCTCGCGTGCTACGTCCTGTATGTTGCCGCCCATTACTGCGCTATGCGCGTCATCGCCAGGCGGGAGATAGGAAGCGTGCGGATTTACGATGTCCGCGTCCTTGCCGCCATGTCCGCCCTGTTCATGGCTCTGGGCTTCTCGGTCATGGCGTTGTATGGCCTTCCGCTCGTCAG
>JAFLSP010000285.1 GCA_022510885.1 Treponema sp.
ATGCACATCGTTTTCATAAACCCGCCGTTCAAGGCAGAATACGGAAAATTCAGCAGGGAGAGCCGCAGCCCCGCGGTAACGAAAAGTGGAGCGCTGTACTATCCGCTGTGGCTCATATATGCGGCGGCATACAGCAGAAAATGCGGTCACGGCGTGGACTTCATCGACGCGCCGGCGAAGCCCTTGGACGAGGCGCAGACGATGGAGCGTGTCGCGGAGCTGTCAAAGCCCGACGAGAAAGTCCTGTTCGTCTTGGGGACAAGCACGCCCTCCATAAAAAGTGACGTGGCGTTCGGCGCGCGCCTGAAAGACTCCTACAGAAACTCGTTCATCCTGCTCGTGGGGACGCATCCTACCGCGACCGCCGAGGAGACGCTCGGTTATGACGAGAGAATCGATGCGGCCGCAATCGGCGAGTATGACTACATCGTGCGCGAGCTTGCGGACGCCATGGATTCCGGGAAGCCATTGTCTGAAGTCCGGGGGCTGTGCATCAGGGACGGCTCCGGGTTCGCAAGGACCGCGCCAATGCCGCCTATAGAGGACATGGACGGCATCCCGTTCGCGGCGGAATTCATAAAAGGACACCTGAACGAAAGGGACTATTTCTTTGCCGCCGCCACATGGCCGAGCATACAGATTTTCACGGGGCGCGGCTGCCCGTGCCGCTGCGACTTCTGCGTCTATCCGCAGACCATGCACGGTCACCGCTACCGCGCCCGCAGCCCGGAGAACGTCGTCGCGGAATTCGAGTACATCGCCGCGAATTTTCCCGATGTGAAGGAAGTCGTCATAGAGGACGACACGTTCACGATAGACAAGAGGCGTCTCACCGCGATATGCACCCTGCTCATCGGGAAGAGGCTGAACAGGCGGCTCCGCTGGCTGTGCAACGCGCGGGTCAACACGCTCGACCTGGAGACGATGCGGCTGATGAGGAAGGCCGGCTGCCGGCTCATCATTCCGGGCATAGAGAGCGGAAGCCAGCAGATTCTGGACAACATAAAGAAAGGAACGAAGGTGGAGCAGTACCTGCCCTACGTGCGGAACGCGAAGAAAGCAGGCCTTCTTGTCCATGCATGCTACATGGTGGGAAACCAGGGCGAGACGAAGGAGACCATGCGGGACACGCTGGCTCTCGCCCTCAAGCTGAACACCGACACGGCGCAGTTCTTCCCGCTCATTCCCTACCCGGGGACAGCGGCGTATGAGTACAACAAGAAGATGGGATTCCTGACCGACGGCGGCTACGAGAGCTATTGCGACGAATGCGGCATGCACAACACCGTGCTGAGCCTCCCGGACCTTTCCGCGCAGGAGATGGTCGATTTCTGCAACTACGCGCGGAGGAGATACTACCTGCGCCCGCGGTACATACTGCACCGCCTGAGGGTCGGCCTCACGAACCCGGATGACCTTGCGCGCTCGCTCAAGGCGTTCGGCAAGCTGAGGAAATA
>JAFLSP010000286.1 GCA_022510885.1 Treponema sp.
AAAACTCTGTATAATGGGAGCCGCAGGGAAAACCGATGGAAAGAAACACGCAATTCGACATACAGGGCGCGGACTCCCCCTACGACTTCCGCAACGAGGAGCGCGGCGCGTACCGCAGCAGGGCGGGGCTGAGCGAGGACATCGTGCGGAAGCTCAGCGAGGACAAGGGCGACCCCGGCTGGATGCGCGACTTCCGGCTTGAGTCGCTCAGGATCTACGAGCGGCTCGGCATTCCTGAGTGGATGCCCGACATCTCGGCGCTTGACATCGACAAAATCGCCACCTACGTGCGGCCGAACACCGCCATGCAGACCAAGTGGGAGGACGTTCCCGCCGACATCAAGGACACCTTCGAGAAGCTCGGCATCCCCGAGGCGGAGCGCACGTCGCTTGCGGGCGTGGGGGCGCAGTACGACAGCGAGCTGGTCTACCACAACGTGCAGGAGGAGGTCGCGAAGAGCGGCGTGGTCTACACGGACTTTGAGAGCTCCCTGCGCGGCGAGTACGCCGACATGGTGCGCGAGCATTTCATGCGCCTCGTCAGGCCGGACGACCACAAGTTCGCCGCCCTGCACGGGGCGGTCTGGTCGGGCGGCAGCTTCGTCTACGTCCCCAAGGGCGTGAAGGTCGAGGTCCCATTGCAGTCCTACTTCCGGCTGAACGCCAAGGGCGCGGGGCAGTTCGAGCACACGCTCATCATCGTGGACGAGGGCGCGGACCTGCACTTCATCGAGGGCTGCTCCGCCCCCAAGTACAACGTGGCGAACCTGCACGCCGGCTGCGTGGAGCTGTACGTCAAGAAGGGCGCGCGCCTGCGCTACTCCACCGTGGAGAACTGGTCAAAAAATATGTACAACCTGAACACCAAGCGCGCGCGCGTGGAGGAAGGCGGCGCGATTGAGTGGGTCTCCGGCTCGTTCGGAAGCCACGTCTCCTGCCTCTACCCCGAGAGCGACCTGGTGGGGCGCGGCGCGCGCGCGGAGTTCACGGGCGTGACCTTCGCGGGCGAGGGGCAGGACCTGGACACGGGCGCGAAGATGGCGCACCTCGCGCCGGACACGTCGAGCGTCATCACCACCAAGTCCATCTCCAAGGGCGGCGGCGCGTCCACCTACCGCAGCGCGATTTACGTCGGCAAGGACGCGGCGGGCAGCCGCGCGAGCGTCTCCTGCGAGAGCCTCATGCTCGACGGCATCTCCCGCAGCGACACGATTCCCGCCATGGACATCCACACGGACGACTGCGCCGTGGGCCACGAGGCGAAAATCGGCAGAATCAGCGGCGACGCGGTGTTCTACCTGATGAGCCGCGGCATATCTGAGGACGAGGCGCGCACGATGATTGTATCCGGCTTCGCCAACCCCGTCTCAAAGGAGCTTCCGCTTGAGTACGCCGTGGAGATGAACAACCTTATCCGGCTTGAGATGAAGGGGAATTTGTGAGGACAA
>JAFLSP010000287.1 GCA_022510885.1 Treponema sp.
ACGCAAACAGTATACCACGCCGCGCAGGAATGGGGAAGCGTTACACCTTGAATTGGTCGATGCGCGCGCCAATACCCGCGATGGAATCCTTGACGGTGCGCGAAATTTCGGAAAGCGCGACGCCCGTCTCCGTAATTTTGCGCGCGCCGTTGCTCATCTCGCCCATGCTTTCTTTCATGGCGGCAGTCGCATCCTGCAATGACCGAACCCCGTCAAGAACCGCGCGGTTGCCTTCCGCCATTTCGCGCGAGGCGTTGCGGACTTCAGCAGTGCTGTCGTTCATCGCCTGCAACGCCGTGCTGATTTGCTTGGAGCCTTCGTTCTGCTCGACAAGCGCCGCCTTGATTTGGCGCACAACCTCGTCAGTGTCCTGAATTCCGCTCGCAACCGACGAGACCGCCGTCGCAAACATCTGCGAGGTCTGCACTACGTCACCGATACTGTTCTTTATGCCCTTGAGCTGCTCGCCAATCGTCTTTGATTGCGCGGCGGAGGTTTCGGACAGCTTCCGGATTTCCTCGGAAACGACGCTGAAGCCCTTTCCCGACTCACCCGCATGCGCCGCCTCGATTGCCGCGTTCATGGCGAGCAGGTTCGTCTGCGATGCGATGCTCGCTATCGCCTTGTTCGCTTCCTGCAACATCTGCGACTGCGTTTCAATCTGCGAGATTTTCTCGTCAAGCACCTTCTGTGCCGCCGCGCCCCGCTCTGCCCTGTCTTGCAGCGTGTCGAACGACACGGACATTTTGTCCACGGAATCATTGACGGAGTGGATGTTGCCCATCATCTCCTCAACTGCGGAAGACGCCTGCATGACCCCGGCACTCTGCGCCTCTATCATGGTCTCAAGCGATTTTATGTTGTTCGCAATTTGGTGCACCGCGCTGGCGGTTTCTTCCACGCCCGTCGCATGGGTGGCTATCTGTCCGCGCACGCTGTCAATGTTCGCGATGATTTCCGTGATTGCGGCGGACGTGTCCTCCGCGCAGGCGGACATATTTTCGCCCGCGATAGAAAGGTCCTCTTTTGAATGCTTCACGTCGCTGATAATGCCGTGCAGTTTCTGCGAGAACGAGTTGAAGCCCGCAACCACGTCGCCGATTTCGTTCTCGGCATTGATTTTGATGCGGCGCGTGAGGTCTGCATCGCCGCTCGCAATGTCGCCGATAGAATGCGTCACCAGTTTTATGGGCTTGATTGCAAGATTGTTCACCAGCAGGAATGAGAAACACGCAACGACGAGCAGCGCGCCAACCGTCGCGATGACAAGCGTCACAATCATCATGCGGGTCATCTCCGCAATCTCCGTGCGGCGCGCGGCCATCTCGCGCTCGATGTCGTCGAAGTAGTTGCCCGTGGAAATCATCCAGCCCCACGGCGCAAAAATGCCCGAGTACGCGAGCTTGGGCGCGACCGTCACGCCGTCCGCCTTGGTGAACTGGAAGC
>JAFLSP010000288.1 GCA_022510885.1 Treponema sp.
CGGCGGAAAGTACGTCGCCGAGGTTCTGCGCCGCCCGCTCGACGAGCTTGAGGCGGCTTTCCGCGAGGCGATGGCGGACAAAGCCTTCACGGACGAGCTTGACATTATCCGCCGCGACTACATCGGCCGCGAGACGCCGCTCTACTTCGCCCCGACTGCGACAAAGTTGCTGGGCGGAGCGCAGATTTACATCAAGCTTGAGGGGCTTGCCAACACCGGCGCGCACAAAATCAACAACGCAATCGGGCAGTGCCTCTTGGCAAAGCGAATGGGGAAAAAACGAATCATAGCGGAGACCGGCGCGGGGCAGCACGGGCTTGCGACGGCGGCGGCCTGCGCAAAGCTCGGACTTGACTGCACGATTTACATGGGCGAGGTTGACGTTCGCCGCCAGCAGCCCAACGTCGCCGCAATGGAGCTCTACGGCGCGAAAGTTCAGCCCGTCACATCAGGAAGCCGCACGCTCAAAGATGCCGTGAACGAGGCGATGCGCGACTGGGCGGCAAACCCCGACACGACCCATTACGTCCTCGGAAGCGCGCTCGGCCCCGCTCCGTTCCCCGACATCGTGCGCGAGTTCCAGAGCGTAATCGGGCGCGAGGTCAAAAGACAGGCGGAAGAGCGCGGAATCAGAATCGGCGCGATGGTCGCCTGCGTGGGCGGCGGCTCAAACTCAATCGGATTCTTCGAGCCATTCATCAACGAAAAAGAGCCTCGCCTTATCGGGGCGGAGGCGGGCGGAATCGGCCCGGACGTGGGCGAGAACGCCAGCCGCATGACGGGCAACGCCGCCCGTGACGGAATCATGCAAGGCTACAAGAGCCGCTTCCTTCTCGACGAGGACGGGCAGGCTCTCCCCACCCGCTCGATTTCCGCGGGGCTTGACTACTGCGGAATCGGCCCGCAGCTCGCCGCGCTCGGACGCTCGGGAAGAGTCGAATTCACGTCAGTCCTTGACAAGGACGCGCTCGACGCGGTGAGCTTCTTCGCAAAGAACGAGGGAATCCTCTTCGCGCTGGAGTCCGCCCATGCGGGAGCCGCCGCAATCAGAATCGCAAAGGAAATCCCGCAGGACCAGGCAATCGTCATCAACATGAGCGGCCGCGGCGACAAGGACGTGTTCATCACAAGCCCCGTCTTCCGCCCGGAGGAGTGGCTCAGATTCCTTCATGCGGAAATCGAGCGGCTTGAAAAATCAGAGGACATCCACGACGCGGGGACGATGGAAAGATGACGTGCGGAAGCCTTGACGAGGTGCGCGCGGAAATCGACCGCATCGACGACGCGATTATCCGGCTGATTGCCGAGCGCGGCGCTTTTGTGGCGCAGGCGGCGCGTTTCAAGAAGGACGCGGACGGCGTGCGCGATGCGGGGCGCGTCGAGGGCGTGATTCAGAGAGTGAGGGCAAAGGCCGCCGAGTACGGCGCGGACGAGGACATGG
>JAFLSP010000289.1 GCA_022510885.1 Treponema sp.
CAACGATGTAATCCGTTGGGCAAGGGAAAACAGCTGCCCCGTGTTGCAGAAATAGCGTTCCCATGCGCAGCCTTGCGGCTGCTACCGCGAATTGTCCGCTTTGCAGACAATTCGCGCTTCTTTCAGTACGCCTTGTCGTGCACCCCGGAAATCGCCCGCCCGCTCGGCTCGTCCATGTTCTTCCACGCCTCGTCCCACTCAAGCGCTTTGGCGGTGGAGCAGGCCACGCCCGCCTCGTGCGGGACGACTTTTGCCGCGCTGTCGCTGGGGAACAGGCCTGAGTAAATCTCCCGGTAGTAGTATTCCTCTTTGGTTTTGGGCGGGTTCACGGGGAAGCGGTTCTCTCGGCGGGCGAACTCGGCGTCGCTCACTTTCTCCTCGGTGATTTTTTTGAGCGTGTCAATCCAGCTGTAGCCCACGCCGTCACTGAACTGCTCCTTCTGCCGCCAGCAGATTTCCGCCGGGAGCAAATCCTCGAACGCCTTGCGCAGAATCCACTTCTCAATCCTCTGACTGCCGTCCTCAAGCCGGACGCACATTTTATCAAGCGGATTGAGCCGCATCGCCGTGTCGATGAAATCCTTGTCAAGGAACGGAACACGCCCCTCGACCCCCCACGCCATCAGGCTTTTGTTCGCGCGGAGGCAGTCGTAAAGGTGAAGCTTGCTCATCTTGCGCACAAGCTCCTCGTGGAACTCACGCGCGTCCGGCGCCTTGTGGAAGTAGAGGTAGCCGCCGAAAAGCTCATCGCTGCCCTCGCCGGAGAGCACCATTTTTATTCCCATTGATTTTATGACCCGGGCGAGCAGGTACATCGGCGTGGAGGCGCGGACTGTGGTGATGTCATAAGTCTCGATGTGATAGATTACATCGGGCAGAGCGTCCAGAGCCTCCTGAATCGTGAAGTGCACCTCGTGATGAACCGTGCCGATGAAGTCCGCCGCCTTTTTCGCCGCGATGAGGTCTGGGCTTCCCTCCAGGCCGACCGCAAAACTGTGCAGGCGGGGCCACCACGCGCCCTCGGTGCTGTCGGTCTCGACCCGCTTCTGGCTGAATTTCTGCGTGACCGCCGCGATGATTGACGAGTCAAGCCCGCCGGAGAGCAGCACGCCGTAGGGTACATCGCTCATAAGCTGCGCTTTCACAGATGCCTCAAGACCTGAGCGGACTTTGCCGATGACCTCCGGATTGATGACCTGGCCTTTCTCGTCAGATGCCGTGGGGCTGTCCTTGACGACGTCGAATGTCTCCCAGTCACGGCGATACCATTTTTCCGGGGCAGGGCATGACGGGGCGTTGCGGGGTGTCCCCGCAGTGGGGGTAGCGGAAGACTGCGGAGCAGGCTGGAGCGAGGGGGAGACTTCCCCCTCCTTTGAGTAAAGGTAATGACCGTTCGGGAACTCCTCGATTGTCTGGCACTGGCCCTCCAGCGATTTCA
>JAFLSP010000029.1 GCA_022510885.1 Treponema sp.
GGACTTGGGGCGGCCGAAATCAACGCCGCAGGAGAACAAAATCGCTTTGATGGAGTTTTTGAAGAATTAGGAAGGAATGTTCAACACGGCGTCGAAATGCCGCCGCTGTGTTGAACTTCGAGTTTTCTGAGAAAACTTGTTTATCTCTATGCGCCATCCTTGAAATCTGAAGATTTCTGCGGTGACGCATTTACTTAAGGAAAAGCTATGATAGTGAATTCAGACATAGGCAAGGAGTCCGCATGAAACTCCTTGTGCTCTCGGACATCCACGGAAATCTTGCCGCACTCACAAAAGTCATAGAATATACAGATGCCGTTCATGTTGACGCAGTTGCGCTCCTTGGCGATTTGATTGACTATTGCCCGCATTCAAACGAAGTTGTCGAGATTATCCAAAACACCTCTTTTCCCATCGCGTGCAATATCTGGGGAAACCACGAGAACGCCATTCTGACCGATGATTACACACGCTTCTCATCACCGCGCGGCGCGGAATCGGCGCGACACACAAAATCTATTTTGACCGCGCGTACTATCGACTATCTATACTGCAAAATGAGCAGGAGCGGAACCTGCGAGTTCTCCCTTAAAAGCAAAAAATTCCTTGCAGTGCACGGAACGCTGGAGGATTGTTTCTGGGGCAAGTTTGACATGACGAAAGATTTGTCCGCCTACGCAAACTATGATGTCGTCCTCATGGGGCATTCGCACCAGCCGCTTTTCTACGAGAAATACTTTCCGTGCGCGAACGAGGCAACCCGCAACAAAAAGAAGACGGTTTTCATAAACCCAGGTTCGGTCGGGCAGCCAAGGAATCTCAATCCGAACGCGCAGTTCGTGATTTTCGACACGGAGACTGAAAGCGCGGATTTCGTAAAAGTTCCATACAACATCGCGCAGGAGCAGAAAGATTTTTCTGACAGAATCGACTCATTTTATAAAACAAGACTGGAGGCAGGAATATGAAACTTTATGTAATCAGCGGAGTGACAGGCATGACTGGAAGCGAGCTTGCTAAAATGCTCGTGGAAAGAGGAGACCGTGTAATAGGCTTCGACAATTTTTTCGCGTCATCAATAAGGACGGTGGAGGAGATACACGGCAATCCGCTGTTCCAATTCTTTGAGTATGACCTGAACAGCCCGGAGCAGATGAGCGCAATCAGGGAGTTTGTGGAGAAAGAAAAGCAGTCCGCGGAAGCGGTAGTTTATGTGAACTGCGCGGCAGTCGTGCACACGGAGCATTTCTACCACATTGACCGAACGTTTGAGACGAACGTCCTCGGCATGAAGTCCTTTCTTGAGCAGGCGATTGCTGTCAAGGCAGATTCCTACATAAACTGCTCTACGTCGGAAGTGTACTCCATGCAGTCATGGAAGGAAGGCGGGGGGCGTGAGGACGACTTCATCACGATGGCGAACGCGGAGCACAGCCAGCGGACAAGTTACGCGACAGGAAAGCTGCTCACAGAATTCTTTATGAAAGACGCGGTGATGAGGGGGCAGATAAAAGGCTGCTCAATCCGCTTCGCGAACGTGTACAGCAAAAGCGAGCTTTACCCTAAGCACATAATCCCGCACATCATCACCTCGCTCGCGGAAAACGGCACTGTCGAGCTGCTTGAGAATTCAAAGAAAAACAGGCGCACGTTCCTGCACAACATCGACAGCTGTTCGGCGGTTCTCGCGCTCGCGGACACCGACTCCGCCTTGGACGGTTCTGTGTACAATGTGGCGACCGACGAGGAAATCTCAATCATCGACCTGGTGCGGCTGTGCGGAGAGTGCATGGGGATTGCGAACCCCGCAATCAGTTTCAGCGGTTTCCGCGAGTCTGACCCGGAACGGCGCGTCCTCAGCACCGAGAAAATCCGAAGCCGCACAAACTGGAGGCCAGTCATCTCGCTCCGTAAGGGCATCGAGATGTGCGTATCGGAGATGAGAAGATGAGGCGTACCGCAATAATAACCGTCGCCGGAGAATCGACACGGTTCAGAAAATCAGTCGGAAGGGATGTCCTCAAATGCCTGTACACCGAGCGGACAGAAAAAGAGACGCTCCTCTTCCGCCTTGTGGCACTGTGCGCTGGCTTTGACAGAATCATCATCGTGGGAGGTTACCGTTTTCACGACCTGCGCTCGTTCGTTTCCTGCTCGCTCAAGGACTTTGCCGGGAAAATCACGCTCATTGAGAACGCGCATTTCTCCGACTTCGGCTCAGGCTACAGCCTGTACGAAGGACTGCGTGAGGCTGCAAGGTCTCCAGCCGACGAGATTGTGTTCTCCGAGGGCGACCTGTTTGTAGATGCGGAGACCTTCGGGAAAATCGTGCGGAGTGACAAAAACATCGTCACGGCAAACAGCGAGCCCATCGAGGCAAAAAAATCGGTCGCATTCTACATATCAGAGACGGGCGCGATTAACTATATCTACGACACAAACCATTGCACCTTGCGCATAGACGGGCCGTTCCTCGCTATACACAATTCGGGACAGGTGTGGAAATTCCGCGACACGGAAAGGCTTTTTTCCATAACCGATTCTCTGACAGAGGAAGAGCGGACAGGAACGAACCTTGTCATCGTGCAGAAATATTTTGAGACCCTGAATCCGAAAGAGTATGACATCATGCGCTTCAAAAAATGGATTAACTGCAACACCATCGAAGACTACCGAAAAGCACTGGAGGAATAAAATGACCTTGGACGAAAAACTGCGAAACCTGAAAGCGGAGCTTATGCACCGCAAAGCCCGCATAATGATAATCGGGCTTGGGAGCGTCGGGAACTATCTGCTGGACTACCTCATGTCCGAAGGAGACGAGAACATTGAGATTGTCGTCGCGGGACGGAATTTCAAGAAAATGGAGACGGACGTGAACATCGTCCGGGTGGCAACTCTTATCCGCGGACAGAACAGGACGGGCATCACTATCGAAGCGGACGTAGACCTGAACGAGGTGGAGAGTATCCGCCGCTCGATAGAAAAACACATGCCCGACATCATCGTGAACTCAAGCCGCGCGTATTCCGGGCTGAAATACGGGAGCATCTCGTGGGCGGCTTTCCGTGCCTACGGAATCTGGACACCGCTCTCAATAAAATACACAAAAAACATAATGGAAGCCTACAGCCTCGCACGGTCAAAGGCAGTCGTCATAAACACCTCGTATTCCGATGCGGTGATTCCATGGCTCAAATCCGCGGGAAAATCCTATCCCGATTTTGGAAGCGGCAACGTGAACCACCTTGTCCCGCGCATAAAGCTCGCACTCGCAGAAGAAAACAAAATCCATGACTGGTGGAATATCGACATAACGTATGCGACCGCGCATTTCCACGATGTGGTAATCAGCAAGGAAGGTCAGACCGAAGGCGTTGCGCAACTGATAGACGCGGACTATAAGGGCAGAAGCCTGCCCGTCACTGACAGGACATTCGCCGCCTGCAAGATTTCCATGCCCACCGATGCGAAGCGGAACATGATGAATGCCTCAAGCAACTTCGAGATAATACGCGGGATTCTCGATGCCGTCCGCAGCGGGACAACAACAAAGGTGCACTCGCCTGGCTTTGGCGGAAACATCGGCGGATATCCCGTAATTCTCGACGGAAGTTCAGACAATCCGCGCGCATACATTGACGGGTCGAAGTTCAGTCTTGAACAAATGCAGAAAAAGAACCGCGAGTCCATCTTCCTTGACGGAATAGAGAATGTCGAAGATGGAAAACTTTTTTACACCGACGAGCTGATTCAGAAGGTGAAAGACAAATTCTCTGTCACGCTTCCTAAATGCGTAGATTTTTCAGAGATTGATGCTGTGGCGGAGTTTCTTATCGAGAATATCATTGAGAAGGCAGGAAAATGATTTTGCAGCGCAAGGCGGACAGCCACTTCCCCGATGACACGGCAGTGCGGGGGAGGAAAGAAGCGATAGACGGTTCCTGCTGAAAAAAACATTGCCATTCGCCAAAATACGTGGTATAGTCTGTAAAGACAGTTTTCATAATCAGCCTGAGGTCTCAATCCGTGAAGAGATGAACGGTACTGAATGTGATGAAAGACTAGTCGGGAGACTAGATTTTTCTGCGTGCATCCCATCTTGTCCTGCACAGTGAAACAAGCAAGCTCTTTAGTGTAAGACCGCCAATACCTTACCATGAGACCAGCAATTTCTCACCGTGAAACTGACAGTTTCTTACTATGAAACAACTGGTTTCCCACCATGAAACTGATGATTTCTTCCCAAGAAACTGGCAGTTTCATCACGAGAAACGACTCAACCCCATATTATTTCTTCGGTGAACCGCCCGTATTTCGGCTCATCGGTGATGCCGTTTTTCCGAAATATTCTCCGCACGGCATCCTGGTCGGCGGGCAGAAGCGGCAACAACTCGCTGTATATCCGGTAGTACCTGGTGCGCCCGAAATGCGCTATCAGCTCATTCCTCATGTTTTTTACGCGCTGGTGCGGGATGTCGTCCAACAGATGCCTGATTCCCCACGCCACGCGGATTTTTTTCGTTGAGTTGTAGTAGGCGCATTCGCCGCCTTCCTGCGGATAGCGCAGGGGGTTCAGCACGGTGAGTGCGGTCTCGTCTGCGGTAAGCTCAAGGAAGCACAGGTGTCTCAGGCAGGTCTCTGCAAAGGCACACCCGACATTCTGGCAAATCATGTACAGAGAAGGTCTCTTTACTGGCATATCTCCAGTGTATCCCGAAAAAAGGCGCAATGCAAGGGCAAAGGAAGCAGGATGACTAAATGTGTATTCTGACGACGGGCAGCCGCAAGTCGCGCATTCCCGTAGACTTTTCGTCGCGCCTGCACTATACTAAGGGGTATGGACGCACGTTTACTTACGCGCTTGCACAACATCGAAGCGGTACTCGCGCAGGCGCTGCCATCGCAGGCAAACGCGGACTGGCAGACGCGCTCATTCGGCGCGCTCGACCCGTGCGTGACCGGCCGGCATCTCGACGGGCTTATCGCGCCCGCCTACACTCTGCTCTCGAACGCAGGAAAACGCTGGCGGCCGCTCCTGCTCGTGCTGTGCGCGGAACTGGCGGCGGAGGCCAAGGACACCTGCGCCGCAAGCGGCGAGATTGCGTACCGCCTTGCGCCGCTCGTGGAATGCGCGCACACCGCGAGCCTCATTCACGACGACATTGAGGACGGCGCAGACCTGCGGCGCGGCAAGCCCGCCGCGCACGTCGCCTTCGGCACGGACGTCGCGCTCAACGCGGGCAGCTGGCTCTATTTTGAGGCGGCCGCGTGCATCGACCAACTCAGCCTGCCCGACGCGCAGAAAAACACGCTCTACGCGCTCTACCTGCGCGAGCTGCGCCGCCTGCACCTGGGACAGGCGATGGACATCCTGTGGCACCGAAATCCCGCGCTCGTGCCGACGCTTGACGAGTACACGGCGATGGTTCGCAACAAGACGGGAACGCTCGCCCGGCTCGCCGTCAAGGCGGGGCTGCTCGCGGGGGGCGGTACGGCGGAGGAAGCCGAGCGCGCGGGAAGCATTGCCGAGGACATCGGCGTGGGCTTCCAAATCATCGACGACGTGCTCAACCTGACTACGGGCAATCCCGGCAAACAGCGCGGCGACGACATCGTGGAGGGCAAGAAGTCGCTTCCCGTGCTGCTGCACCTCCAGAAAAAGCCGGGTGACCAGGTCGCGCTCGGGCGGCTGTTCACCCAAGCGCGCGCCGAGGGCATAGGCTCTCCGGCGGTGGAGCAGGCAATCAAGATGCTTTCCGCGAGCGGTGCCATTGAGGAGGCGCGGAAGCGCGGAAACGATTTGGTGCAGGAAAAAAGCCGTGAGCTTTGCGATTTGTATCATACCGACGGCGAGGCAGGCATATTGATGGCAATACTGTTCGATTCGCTGCTCAAGAAGTAGGTCAGCATGAGAGAGACCCCTGAAAAACTGAACACGCAGGCAATAGAGCTGGCGCAACAAGGCAATTACACCGAGGCCATCGCCTGTTTTAAACGCGCCTTGTCGCTGGAGCGGCACAATCATCTGCTGTGGTACAACCTGGGCATTACCTACCGTGACGCGGGAGACTTGACCAATGCCCGCATCGCGCTCGAACGGGCCTACGAGATTAACGATGAGGACGACGACATCGTGGAGACGCTCGCGGTCACCTGCTTCCACATGGGTGACTACGTGACGGCGACGGAATACTGCACGGACGGGCTGGCGACCAACTCGGACAACGCGCATCTGTGGAATCTCCTGGGAGTCATCAACTTCAACCGCGACGAGTACGCGCTCGCGGCGGAGTCGTTCGAGCAGGCAATCACGATAAACCCGTACTATTACGACGCGCTCTACAACCTGCGCGATGCCTACGCGGAGCTGGGAAACAAGGCGGGAGTCGCTATGTGCGAGCAGCAGATGCGCCACATCTCCCCGAGCGGAAAGAACCATGCGTAGCCATGCGTTCATTACCGACGTTACGGAACGCGAGATTTATGCCATGCAACTGGTTACCGAAGCCTGCGTCACCTGCGCGGCGGACTGCATTCAGCGCGGAAAGCCGTTTGCCGTGGCGAACAGCCGCCGCCTTGCCGTAGAAAAGGGAAGCATCGTGCGCATCGGCCGGTCACGGCTCACGCGCGGCATACACGGGTTTGCCGCGCTCGTCATTCCCGTGGCGAGCGCGGCCGCGGGCCTCGCGCTTGCAAACCCCATCGCACAAAAAATCGGCTTTGAAAGTACGGAGACTTTCAAAGCCGTCTGTGTCATGTCATTTCTCGCGGTGTCGGCGGGCATCGTCTTTGCCCTCAGCCGCAGCACCCTGCATCTTTCCAAGCCGGAAATCTTGCAGGTGCTCTGATGCGTACCTGCCGGGCAGTTACCCTGCCAGGTGCTCCCGCGCGAGCCTGCTGATTTCGTCCGCCATCTGCTCCAGCGACACTTGCCGCTGCACCGCGCCAAGCTCATTCGCCACGCGCGGCATACCGTACACAATAGAAGACTTTTCGTCCTGCCCGAGCGTCCACGCGCCCTGCTTGCGCATCTCCGCCAGCTGCACCGCGCCATCCTTGCCCATGCCGGTCATGATGACCCCCAGCGCGTGATTCCGGTACACCTTCGCAATGCTCTCAAACATCACGTCCACCGACGGGCGGTGTCCGTTGCGCTGCGGCTCCTGCGAAAGCCTGATGACATACTTCGGGCCGTCCTGCTCCACGAACATGTGGAAGTTGCCCGGCGCGATATACACGTGCCCGCCCTCGATTTTGTCCCCGTCCGCTGCCTCTTTCACTTCCAGCGCGCAGATACGGTTCAGACTGCTGGCGAATTCCTTGGTGAATCCCGACGGCATGTGCTGCACGACCAGAACCGGCTGCTTGAGGCGCGGGTCAATCATCTTGAATATATCGCGGAGCGCGTTCGGTCCGCCCGTAGAAATGCCGATGGCGATAATATCAATCTTGCCGCCTTCGCGCAGGGGCGTGATGACCGGGGTGTTTTTGGATTTCGTCGCAAGACCCGCTTTGAGCGCCTCGCTTGCCTTGCGTGCCTCTTCCGCCTTGTGCGCAATCTCTTCGTCAAGGAGCGCGTTGATTTTCTCCTCGTCCACCACGCCGTGCAACTTGCGCTTGATGGCGCGGTCGGCGGCAATCTTTGCATAGAAATCATCATGGTAGACCGTTTTTCCATGCAGCCGCGCATAGTGACCGCCATAAGACGAAATCTTCTCAATCAACTGGTCCGAAATCTGCGTAATATCGGCAGAAACCGAGCCGCGCGGCTTGGTGATGATGTCTGACGCACCCAACTCAAGGCACTGCACCGCCACGGCCGTACCCTTTTCCGCAACGCTCGAAAGAATGATGACCGGTATCTTTATGCGGTTTTCCTTGCGGTACTTGAGGAATTCAATTCCCGACATCACCGGCATCTCAATGTCAAGGATAATGACATCGGGTTCGGTCTGCGAGAGCCTGTCAATCAGCGCCTTGCCGTCGCCCGCACGACCGACGACGTGCATACCGGGCACGCTCTCGACGGCACGTCCCACCAAATTGCGCATCAGCGCGGAATCATCACAAACTAATACGGAAATATCATCCATATCTAGCTCCTATTTATCGATTTTCTGATAGAGACATGCCCAGTCGGTCTTCAGAAATTCAAACTTCACGTCCATGCCGAACAGGGATTCCGAATGACCGATGAACAGATATGAGTGCGGCGCCATCGCGTTGTAGAAACGGTCGATGACCGCTTTCTGCGCCGGCTCATCAAAATAAATCAGCACGTTGCGGCAGAACACCACGTCAAAATTCCGCACGCCCGAGTCGTTGCGCAGATTATGGTAGTCGAATTTAATGTGCGACATCAGTTCCCGCGTCGCCTGGTAGCCCTTCTCCGTCCGCGTGAAAAAGCGGTTGAGGTATTTCAGCGGAATGCCCGTGACGCGCGACGTAGGGTAAAAGCCCTGCTGCCCGACCATGAGCGACTTGAGCGAAATGTCCGATGCCATGATGTTGAAGCGGTACGGCGGCGGCAGCATATCGCAGAGAATCATCGCGAGCGTGTACGGCTCCTCGCCCGTTGAGCAGCCCGCGCTCCAGATGTTGATGCGCCCGTCGCCCCGCTTCTTCTTCTCTTCGATGATATGCGGGATGACATAGTTCACGAGCGCGTCAAAATGCGGCTGGTTGCGGAAAAAGCGCGTCAGGTTCGTGGTGACCGAATCCAGCATCAGTTTCATCTCGCGCTCGTCGGACGTAATGAGTTTATAGTAATCGTCAACGCTTGTAATCTGCTTTTCGCGCAGGTTTTCTTTCAGCCGAGTGTCAAGAATCGAACGGTTTGTCGCCGAAAACGTAATGCCGCTCAGGTCATAGATAAGCTTGCGGAACATCTCAAACTCTGCGTCTGTCAATAAATCTGCCATAAAGCATATTATACAACCACGAGGAAAAAAAGTAAATGAAAATTAAAACCAAGTGAATGAAAATCACATGGAAAAGTCTTTGCCCAGGTAGATTTCGCGGGCGACGGGACTGGCGAGGATTTCGTCCTTGCTGCCCTGAATCATAATCTGTCCCGTGCTGATGATGATGGCGCGGTCGGTGATTTCGAGCGTGTCGCGCACGTTGTGGTCGGTAATCAGGATGCCGATGCCGCGCCGCGCGAGCAGCGTAATCATGCCCTTGATGTCGGCGACGGCAATCGGGTCGATGCCCGCAAAAGGCTCGTCCAGCAGCAGGAATTTCGGCTCGATGGCAAGGGAGCGCGCGATTTCGGTGCGCCGCCGCTCGCCGCCGCTCAGCGTGAACGCCTGCTGCTTGCGGATGCGCCCGATTGAGAATTCTTCTATTAATTCCTCTAACCGCTGCTTTTTCTGCGCGCGCGACAGGTCGCGGCGGGTCTCCAAAATCGACCAGATGTTCTCTTCCACGGTGAGCTTGCGGAACACGCTCGGCTCCTGCGGCAGGTACGAAATGCCGATGCGCGCACGCTTGTACATGGGCAAAGTGGTGATGCATTGGTCATCCAAGAAAATCTCGCCCGCCGTCGGCTTGTGGAAGCCGACAATCATGTAGAACGTGGTCGTCTTTCCCGCGCCGTTTGGCCCGAGCAGCCCAAGCACTTCGCCCGTCTGCATGGAAAAATCAACGCCCTGCACCACTTTTTTCTTGCCGAACATCTTGTACAGGCTGCTCGCGCGTAAGGTGTGAGGCGCGGCGGCCTGCGGTGCGGAACGTGTTTCGGTCACCGGTTCGCTCATATCATCACTCATCGCTCGCCTCATCCGTCAGTTCCGCAGACGCGGGTTCTTTCTTGCTGTCCGTCACCGTGCCGCGCACGCGCCCGTCCAGCGTGATTTCCTGCGTGTCCAAATTGAGCGTGATTTCCTGCGCGCGGAACGTATCGTCGCCCTGCACGATTTGGGGATTGCCGCTCATGTCCAGCATTTTGTCGCCCTTGCGGTAGACGGCATACGCCGACGTGCATACGTTGTCTTTCTGATGCAACGTCACGTATATCTGCATGACGGCGATTTCTGCCGTCTGATTATACTCAATAATCTGCGCGTCCGCCGTCACTTCGTTCACAATGTCCACCAGATGCACGGAGTTTTCCAGATTGGCAATTTTTGTCTGCCGGTCATAGCGCATCTTGCCGCACGTAAAGTCCATCTGACTTTCGGTGTTCTTCCCCGTGACCGCACCCTCTGCCACAATGTAGCGGAAATTATCGCCAGACAGCTCAATGACATCCGCCGTGATTTCCATCGTCTCGGTCTTGACGAATGCATTTCCCTCAAGGCGCGTCGTGTCGCTCTTGCTGCCCGCCGTTCCTTTCAGAGAATCCGCGCGGAACGAGATTTTTTCGGCACACAGCGCGGAAAGCGCGAATGCACACATGGCACACGCAAGCAGCCGCCTCATTCCTCAGCCCCGCTTTCTTCATCATCCGCAGTGATGTCGCCCGTCACCTGCCCCAAAAACGAAAACGACTTGCTTACGCCGCTGGAACTGAAACCGCGTCCCGTAATGACCGTATCTTTTTTCTCAATCGACACTTCGTCATCGCGTCCGCTCGTAATCTGCTCGTTCTTGCCATTATATTTGAGCACGTCCGCAAAAATCCGCATATCCTGCGTATGCAGAATCAGCGAAATGTCGTCAAACATCAGATACAGTTCGTCCTGCGTGTTCGCCGCGAGCAGGTTGCACGAACCTTCCGTGTCCAACGTCCCCTCGCCGTCAAAAGTCTTGAACGTCGCCCGCCGCGCATACGAAGCACCGTCGCTTTTGTACTGCTCGATGCGCTCCGCCGCAATCTCCACCGTCACCGCATTGTCCTCATAGCGCGAAAACTGCACGTCGGTAAACAGGAATTCGGGAACGACATCCTCCACGCTCGCGGTCTTTCCGTAATCAAGCGAGCAGCCCCAGACAACGACCGCCGCAAGCAGCGGAAACAGACGCTTCATTTTTTCTGCGACAAAGCCGCCCCAATAAACGCGCTGAACAGCGGGTGCGGCGTGGTCGGGCGCGAGACGAATTCCGGATGGAACTGCACACCGATTCCCCAGGGATGCCGCTGCCACTCAAACGCCTCCGCCTGCCGGTCATCTGCCGCCGTTGCCGCAATGACCAAGCCCTGTGCCGCCATGTCGTCCGTATAGCGGCGGTCAAACGTATATTTTGAGCGATGCCGCTCGCGCACCAGGTCGGTCTGGTATACGTCGTGCAGTCTCGTGCCTTTTTCAATGGCGACCGGCAGCGCACCCAATTTGACGACACCCACTGCCACCGAGCCGGACTGCTCTTCCGGCAGACTGATGACCGCATGCTGACTGTTCTGCATGAATTCCGTTGAGTCCGCGTCGCTCCATCCGAGCAGCGAGCGCGCCGTCTCAATCGCCATCAACTGCATTCCCAAATCAATGCCGAAATACGGAACATGCTGTTCACGCGCATAGCGCACCGTCGCGAGCAAGCCCAAGAAACCGCGCTGACCGTAGTTTCCCGGAATGATGATGGCGTCCACGCCCGTAAAATGCGGCGCAACGTCCGCGCAGGATTCCAGCACCTCCGCGTCGATTTTCTGCAAGCGCAAACGCGCCCCGTGCGCCGTCGCCGCGTGGAACAGGCTTTCCTGCACGCTCTTGTAACAGTCGTCCAGATAATCCTTTTTGCCCACCATGGCAACCGTGACCGTTTTTTCTGTTTTTTGCAGTTTTGCGAGAAAATCCGTCCAGGGCGCAACATCGACGTTCCGGTCGTCCATGCCCAGTTTCTTCAGAATGGCAGCGGCAATCCCCTGCTGATGGAACAATACGGGCAGCTCATAAATGGACGCATCAATGTCGGTTGATGCAAAGACCGACCCGAGCGACACATTGCAGAACATGGCAATTTTCTTGCGCATCTCGTCGTCTATAGAGCGTTCGCACCGGCACAAAAGGATGTCCGGCTGAATTCCCCGCTCCTGCAACTGCTTGACGCTGTGCTGTGTCGGCTTTGTTTTCAGCTCGCCGCCGATAATCGTCGGCACGAGCGTCAGGTGCACGGTAATGCAATTTCCCCTGCCCTGCTCGTGGCTGAACTGCCGCGCCGCCTCCAAAAACGGAATGGACTCGATGTCGCCGACCGTACCGCCGATTTCTACAATAACGACATCCGCGCCCGTCCGCGTTCCCGCCTGTACGATACGCCGCTTGATTTCGTCAGTGATGTGCGGAATAACCTGCACGGCGCGCCCGTTATAACGCCCCGCGCGCTCGTTGTGAATAACCGTCGCATAGACCTTGCCGATGGTCACGCAGTCGCTCTCGGTCACGCGCACGTTCGTAAAGCGCGCATACGTTCCCAAGTCGGCATCCGTCTCCGCGCCGTCCTCGGTAACGTACACCTCGCCGTGCTGATACGGACTGATAGTGCCGGCATCGATATTGATATACGGGTCGCACTTGACCATCGCGACGTTCAGTCCGCTGCATTCCAAGAGGCTGCCGATAGATGCCGTCGCGACGCCCTTTCCCAGACTGGAGCAAACGCCGCTCGTGACCAGGATATACTTGCTCATGGGCTACCGCGCGTATTCAACAATCCGCGTCTCGCGAATCATCGTCAGCTTGATTCTGCCCGGATAGCGCAAGTCCGTCTCAATCTGCTTGGCAATCTTCCGCGCCAGTTCCTTGACCTCGCCGTCGGGAATTTTGTCGTTGTTGACCAAAATGCGCAGTTCGCGCCCCGCCTGAATGGCATAGGCCTTCTCCACGCCGTCAAACTTCTCGGCAGTTTCTTCGAGGTTCTCCAGACGCTTGACGTAATTGTCCACCGTCTCGCGCCGTGCACCCGGACGGGCGGCACTGATAGCGTCGGCAATCTGCACGATGACCGCCTCCACCGTCGTCGCCTCAACGTCGTTGTGGTGCGCGGCAATCGCATTGACAACCTTGGCATCCTCGCCCATCTTGCGCGCCATCTCCGCGCCCATTTCGGCATGGTTCTGGTCACTGTCGCTTTCCGCACCTTTGCCGATGTCATGCAGCAGCGCGGCGCGCTTCGCAAGCTCCCGGTCCGCGCCCAACTCCGCCGCAAGCACCGCCGCCAGTTCCGCGACTTCCTTGCTGTGACCGAGCACGTTCTGCCCGTAGCTCATGCGGAAATACAGCCGCCCGAGCGCACGGACACCGTCCTGGTTCATGTTGTGGATACCCAGGTCGAACAGCGCCTTCTCGCCCTCTTCGTAAATCTTCTGCTGAATCTCGCGCGTCACTTTCTGCACGATTTCTTCAATGCGCGCCGGATGAATGCGCCCGTCCGTGACCAAGCGCTCCAACGACTGCTTGGCGATTTCCTTGCGCACGGGGTCAAAGCAACTGATGACCACCGCCTCCGGCGTATCATCGATGATAATATCCGCGCCGGTCAGCGTCTCCAACGTGCGGATGTTGCGCCCCTCACGCCCGATGATACGCCCCTTCATCTCGTCGCTCGGAAGCGAGACCGTCGTCACCGTGATGTCGCTCGTGACCTCCGTCGCCACGCGCTGAATAGTAGAAACGAGGATTTCCTGCGCCTTTTTCTCCGCCGTCAGCTGCGCTTCCTGCTCAATCCTGTTGAGCAAGACCTGCGCGTCATGGCGGGCATCGTTCTCAAGGCTCTTGATGATTAAATCCTTCGCCTCCTGCTGGGAAAGCCCCGAAATGCGTTCCAATTCGGTGCGGAGCGTCTCCTCCTGCGCCGCAAACGCATCCTCACGCCTTTTCATAGACGCAAGCCGTCCGGCGAATTCCTGCTCTTTCCGGTCAAATTCGGCAGAACGCTTGTCTACCAGCTCCTCTTTTTTGGCGACACGCGCCTCATACTTCTGCACCTCAGTGCGGCGTTCCCGGTTCTCCCGTTCCTGCTGGTTTCGTTCACGAATGAGCTGCTCTTTTGCCTCAAGCAAAATTTCTTTCTTCTGTGCTTCGGCCTCTTTTATCGCATCCTGTTTTACACGTTCAGCTTTTTGCTCTGACGCAGACAACTGAAATCTGGCATACAGCCAGCGAATAATCCATCCTAGAACAATTCCCGCAAGAGGAAGAACGATGAACAACAACAGGTTCATACGCATTCTTCAACTCCTTACGCTGCATCCGCCCCCTCAGGGCGAAATGCAAACACATTCTGCATTATACTCGAAGAATTTTGAATTGTCAAACAAATTCACTCGTCAGGCGCGAAAAATCAGACGAAAGCCGACTGTCTGCCAAAGCACTTGTGCCTGCGAAAATCACCATGCCCTACCGCGCGACCGAAATCTCGTTCCAGAACGCCGGAATCTCCAGCCCCACCCGCCAGAACGCGAGCCGCGAAATCCCGTTGTCACGGTAACTTTTGCAGCGGGCGGCGCAAGTCTCCACGGTGTCATAAAAGACGGTGACGCGCGTCTGCACATCATAGGTAAAGCTCAGGTCGCCGTCTTTGGATTTTTTGAAATTCGATACCTTGTTCGCTTTTATGATGTCGCCGACTTTGCTCATGCGGTACGCCTGGCTCGACCAGCGCAGGTCAGTCCAGGCGCGGGCATAAAACGAGCAGCCCATCACGAGCTTCTCCTCGGGAATCACGGACTTCGCGTAGTCGGCAATGCGCTTGCACCAGGAGACCGACGCAATCGGACCGGGCGCGCTCGTTGCCCAGTGCTCGTCGTATGCCATGATGATGATTTTATCCACGATTTTCGCAAGCTCCGCGTAATCGTAGGCATCGCGCTCCAACGTCCGCGTGCGGGCAGGAATCGCGACCGAAAGCGTCTTTCCCCGGAGTTTTTTCTTCAGCCCCCGCAGGAAATCCCTGAAATTCTCGTCATCTTCCTTGACGACGTACTCCCAGTCAATCTGAACGCCATCGTAGTCTTTCGACTCGGCAATAAGCTGCGCGGTGATTTTCTTGCACAGCGGAAGTTTAGGGTCGAGCAGAAGATGCGTCTGCGCCCTCGAATCCACCGTCGAAGTAATATGAATGCGCCCCTTAAAATCAGGAAATTTCTCGCTCCGCTTCGGCACGCTCACAAAGTCGCTGAAATTGTTCACCGCGTTCACGAAATACCCGACATCCGTAATCGGATAGTCCGCCGAAAGCGACGACTCCGAGCCAATCATCACATAGCCCCAAATCTCGCTGAACGGCATTCTATCAGATTTTTGTCCCGCAGCCTGCGCAAAAACCGTGAAAAGAAAGAAACAAGAAAGCGCGACAGATTTTCTGCTCATTGGAAACCACCTTTTCTTAATTATCGACCGCCGGGGGATTTACAAGCGGTCTTTTTTAAAGACAGAAACACAAAAAAAGACCCCGCCAAAGCGGAGTCTTTCGTCAGCATACCGACATCAAACCGTAACAGTTCGGAACTTAGCAGTTCTCGCTGAAGTATTTGATTGTGCGAACCATCT
>JAFLSP010000290.1 GCA_022510885.1 Treponema sp.
TATTGTAAATGCAGACTGCCGAATCGTCAAGCAAAAAAGATAGACTTTTGCGGTGCAAATGGGTATAGTAAAGGCGAGGTGCGATATGCTTTTTTCCCCGGTTGAGATTCAGGAGACGGTCAATATGTTCATGCGGCACAAACTCGACGTGCGCGCCATCACGATGGGGATTTCCCTGCGCGACTGCGCGTGCGCCGACGGAAAGGAGAGCCGCCGCCGGATGTACGACAAAATCATGCGTCATGCGGGAAAACTCGTCGCGACCGGGCGGGACATCGAAAAGGAATTCGGCGTGCCGATTATCAACAAGCGCATCTCCGTCACGCCCATCAGCCTGGTGGCGGAAGCGAGCGGCGAGCTGGACTATTCCCCTTGGGCGGAGACGCTGGACGGCATCGCCAAGGAGCTTGACGTGGACTTCGTGGGCGGCTTTTCCGCGCTCGTGCAGAAAGGCATGACCCCCGGCGACCAGATTCTGATGCAGTCCATTCCGCGCGCCATGGCAACGACCGACCGCGTGTGCGCCTCCGTGAACGTGGGGACGACCAAGAGCGGCATCAACATGGACGCGGTGAAGATGATGGGCGACATCCTGCGGCAGACCGCCGAGGCGACGCGGGAGCGCGACTGCCTCGGGTGCGCGAAGGTGGTGGTGTTCTGCAACGCGCCGGAGGACAACCCCTTCATGGCGGGCGCGTTCCACGGCGTGGGCGAGGCGGACGCGGTCATCAACGTGGGCGTCTCCGGGCCGGGCGTGATTCTTGCCGCCGCGCGCGACTACAAGGGGCAGCCGATTGACGTGCTCGCCGAGGGCGTCAAGAAAATGGCGTTCAAAATCACGCGCATGGGGCAGCTCGTGGGCATGGAGGCGGCGAGCAGGCTCGGCGTGCAGTTCGGCATCCTCGACCTCTCGCTCGCGCCGACCCCCGCCGTGGGCGACAGCGTGGCGCGGATTCTGGAAGAATGCGGCATAGAGGCCGCGGGCGCGCCGGGCACGACCGCCGCGCTCGCCATGCTCACCGACATGGTGAAGAAGGGCGGCGTGATGGCAAGCGCGAGCGTGGGCGGGCTTTCCGGCGCTTTCATTCCCGTGAGCGAGGACGAGGGCATGATAAACGCCGTCCGGCAAGGCTCAATCAACCTTGAGAAGCTTGAGGCGATGACCTGCGTCTGCTCCGTGGGGCTTGACATGATAGCCATTCCCGGCGACACTCCCGCCACCACCATCAGCGGCATCATCGCCGACGAGATGGCAATCGGCATGGTGAACAACAAGACCACCGCCGTCCGCCTCATTCCCGCGCTCGGCAAGCAGGCCGGCGACTGGGTGGAGTTCGGCGGACTGCTCGGCGGGATGCCCGTCATGAGCGTGAGCCGCTTCGGCTGCGCCGACTTCATCAACCGCGGCGGCCGCATCCCCGCGCCGATACACAG
>JAFLSP010000291.1 GCA_022510885.1 Treponema sp.
AAAGGTGACGCTCACCGTGCAGCAGGCGGTTGACTACGCGCTGGAGAACAGCCGCACGCTCAAGAGCGCGCAAATCGACTTGGAGATGAAAGACCGCGCGGCAAAGTACGGCTGGAACATCCTGCTGCCTTCGATGAGCGTGTCGGGGACGATGAGCCGCGCGAATGAGTATAATCCGAGCAATTCTATTATGACGCGCAAGACCGATTTTGACAGCGAGGAAGAGCGTTGGAACACGATTGGCAACGTCTCGCTCGGGTGGAATTTCAGCGCGGCGATGGTTCAGCAGATTCGCGCGTCAAAGCTGGCGTTCGAGACGGGCAAAATCACCTGGGAGCAGAGCCAGATTGACACGACCGTGCAGATTCGCAAGCTGTTCTACGCGCTGCTCCTTCAGCAGGAGAGCCTGAAAATCCAGCAGACGACGCTGGAGAACAGCCGGCAGCGGGCGGAACAGGCGCAGACGAACTACCGCAACGGCAACGTGCCGGAAATCTCGTACTTGCAGGCGGAGGTCGCCTATCAGAACCTCATTCCCGACGTGGAACAGGCGGAGCGCGAGATAGCCCGCTCGTTCGACACGTTCGCGTTCCTGCTCGGGTTTCCCGTCGGTACGGAAGTGGAGCTGGTCGGCGAAATTGCCCCGACGTACATTGATGCAAATTCGGACGACCTGCTTGCCCGCTACGGCGGCAACAATCTGGACATCCAGTCCTTGCAGAGCAACATCGAGCAGCTCAAGCTGAACCTTTCCGCGCTCGACTTGGCGACGTGGACTCCCGCGCTTGTGGTGAATTTCGCCCTGAACCCGGTGTATGTCGGCAGCAAGGGCGCGTGGCATTTCTTTGGCGACTTGGGAAAGGACGAGAAATGGTACGACAGCGGGTCGCTCAGTTTTACGCTCGCCTGGAACATCACGAATATGCTGCCGTGGTCGGCGAACCGGCAGCAGGCGGCGGACGTGCGGGCAAACCTGACCAAACTGGAGCTGACGATGGAGACCCTGCGCGAAAACCAGAAGATGGAAGTGCGCAAGGCGGTGGACACGCTCAATCAGGCGCGTGAGCAGATTGACGCGATGGGACGCAACGTGACGCTCGCGCAGCGCGCCTACGAGATGTCCGCCCGCTCGTACCGCAACGGCACGACGGAGCTGCTCGACCTGCGCGACGCGGAGAATTCGCTCAATCAGGCGAAGCTCGGTCAGTTGAACCAGCAATATAACTACATCTGCGCGCTCATGGATTTGGAGAAGTCGCTGAACGTCGTGCTTTCCGAACCGCAGCAGGCGGCGGGGCAGAACTAAGGAAAAAGGAGATTTGGCTATGAACATCGAACACGCGAAGAAAGCGGCGCTGCTTGCGGCGGCGGTCGTACTGCTTGCGGCAGGCTGCAAAAAGGGCGGCGCGGGCGCAAAGACTATGGACG
>JAFLSP010000292.1 GCA_022510885.1 Treponema sp.
CTTCGTCTCGCCCTCGCCCAGTGAGCCTGACGTGTCCTCCGCGGCATCCCAGCCGTTCTCCTCAATCACGGCGGCGACATCCCAGTATGCCGTGGCGTCCTCTTTGAACACGCCCGCGGCGATGTCGTAGTAGCGGTTGAGGATGTTGTTGCGGCCCGCATACTCCGCGCTCACGATGTCGGGGCCGATAATCGCCCCCAGCCCGCTCGACGGCTTGCGGAAGTGCGAGTCCGTCTTGAATCCGACGAAGCGCTGGTCGTCCGTGCCGTGCGCGCCGCTCGCCCAAATCGCCTCTTCGAGCGCCTTTCCGTACAGCTTCGTATTGACAATCGCCACGTTCTCGTAGAAGGTTTTGAAGTAGCTCGTGCCGTCCTCCTTGTCCTTCTGCTCGTTCCACGGATTGCGCCCGAGGTACACCTTTTTCAGGTTTTCCTTCGCCTCAAGCCTTGAATTCCAGATGACAAGGCCTTTCCATACCTCGTTCTTGACAGGAAGCCGCGGCGCGGTGAAGTATACGGTGTCCTTTCGGTCGCTCATGGCGCGCAGGATGCACTCCTCGTACAAAGCGACTTTGCTCTCCTTGGTTCCCGCCATCTCAATCCACAAAAAGTCCACGTCGCCCTCGATGTAGCACTTGTAGAACCATGCCTTGCTCTCCGTGCGGATTGTGTCCTGACGGCTGATGAACGAGCAGTTGTATGCGGCGAGCGTTCCCCTTGACTGATGCCCGATGACCTCGCGCTGCGTGGCGTTGTGATCTTTTTTGTCATCACCGGTGCCGGTGGTGTACCAGAAGTCTGACATCATGTCTTTATGCTCCATCATGACGTACTCAAGAATCGTGTCGCCGGTCCCAAAAATCTCGAACATGGAGCGACTGCTTTCATCGTTATACTTTTCTTTAACTCCCACGCCCTTGATGAGAACGTCCAGTCCGTAGGGGGTCTTGCTCTTTCCTGAGATTTTGACCGTCGCCGAGCCGTTGTAGGTGAGCTGCTCGGTCTCGTCGTATGTCCCGGGCTCAAGCTCGATTGTCCAGACATCGGAACCTGTTGAGGGAATCGCCTTGAGCGCGGCGGCTACGCTGCTCTTTTCCCCCTGCGACTCGCTGCCCTTGTACAGCGTGATTTTTCCCGCCTTGGAAGGCGCTTTGGAAACTTTTTCGCTTGTCGTGAGCGCCCCGTCGGTGAGCTTGCCGTCCGCCGCCGCGAGGGCGCGCAGACTGCTACCGCCGTGATGGGAGCATCCTACCAGATACCCCCCCCCTAGTACTAACAGAGCGAGGCCCCGGAGAGCTCTCGCCACTCGCGCCTGTGTCTTCTTCATGGTTTCTCCTCCTGCCTGAAGTTTTTGTGATAGTTTGCGATATTGTACACCGATTTCCAGTAAAATTCGCAGGGAGAATTT
>JAFLSP010000293.1 GCA_022510885.1 Treponema sp.
TCGGCTTTGCGACCGCCGACCTCAAGATTAACATGAACTACCGCAACGGCGCGGATATGTTCAAGTACGATAACATACGCGAGAAGGGCAAGACGGCGACAAAGACGTTCTTTAACCTGATGGACTGGAACAAGGGCGCGGACAACATTGCCCTCACGGCAAATGGAAACATCTTCACGTTCAAGGCGACGATATCCGGACAGGTTGATACTAATACTTTTGTTGACAGTTTCAAGGCTATGCAAATCACGGCAAATGTGGGGAACTTCTCCTTCGACACAGGCTGGACCGCAGACGGCGTGATGGGCTACCGCGTCAAGAAAGACGTAGATGCCGAGTTCGCGGAGGGCAAGGTGTTCGAGACCTACAAGCTCGGCAGTACGCTCGGCGGTCTGTCATATTGCTCGGAGAACCAAGTCCAAATCGGTTACTATACTACTAAATGGGTTGCTACAGACAACGGCTATTACGCACGGGCGGGGTACAAGTTCGGGCTCGGCGAGAGCGTGAGCCTGGGCGTCAAGGTTGCCGCCCTGTCCAACTATAAGTGGGATGACAGTGATGCTACCACCGACGGGTCTGGCTACCTTGGTTGGAGCGTGTTCCTGGAGCCGGAGTTCAAGGGCATCCTCGGCGCGGAGGTGTTCGCCAAAGGACGGCGCCAGGACGAGAACAACTACGGCTTCGTGTTCGGCGGCTACGCCAAGCTGCTCTGCCTCCCGGTTCTCAACGACTCCGCGCTCGGCGGCGCAGTTGGTCTGTGGGGCGGTCACGTGAACGAGTGGAGTGCCGACCTGCGTCTCCGCTTTGTCCTTAGCGACAGCATCTCGCTCACCACGATGAACAACTTCACCATGATGATGCGCAACCAGGGCAAGAAAGTGTCCGGCGATGCCAAGAAGGACCTCGGTACGACCAGCGGTTTGGCCGGTTTTGACGGCTTCGACTCATCAGCACTGTTGTGGAATGTGCTCGCGCTGCGCTTCAAGCTGAACGACACGCTTACCATCATCGGCACGGTCGGTCAGCAGACGGACTTTGACAGCGGCGATTACAAAGACGGCACGCAGCTTTTCGTGTACCCGCACGTACAGATTTACGCTGCCAGCAACGCCTCTATCGTTGCGGGTGTGGTCGCTGCTCTCAATGAGATTGGTGCGAAGAAGACGACCGGACACGAGAAGTTTGACATCCGCGTCAGCGTTCCCGTGACGTTCCGCGTCACGATGTAGGACTGCATGGGCAATGCGCCGTGCGCCTGGCGCACGACGGAAATCCTCCGCGCAAGCGGGGGATTTTTTGTGTCTGCGGAGGGGTTCGGCCATTGCGCTTGCAGCGTACTTGACTTTCCCGGGGAATGTGGTATGATATGAAAAGGGTGCACCCGCTCCATAGCGGATTGCCTCA
>JAFLSP010000294.1 GCA_022510885.1 Treponema sp.
TTCCTTCCCACCACCTCAATCGGGTGGTTGCGGATTTCGGCGTTCACGGCGACAAGCTCGGCGTTGCTCACGGCGTTGTCTTTCACATTCAGACCCTTGCCGATGACCTCGGTTGTGAGTTTTGGCATCAGGTCTTTCGCCATCATCGGGGCGGCCACTCGCGCGAACAGGTAGCAGCCGTACTCGGCGGTGTCGCTGATGACGCGGTTCATCTCGTAGAGCCGCTTGCGGTCAATGAGGTTCGCGATGAGCGGAACTTCGTGCAGGCTCTCGTAGTACGCGCTCTCTTCTTTGATTCCGGCGTCCACCATCGTCTCGAACGCAAGCTCGCAGCCCGCCTTGACCATCGCCACCATCAGGATTCCCTTGTCAAAATATTCCTGCTCGGAAATCTCGTCCTTCGCCTCGTCGGTCTTCTCGAACGCGAGCCGTCCGGTCTCCTCGCGCCATGCGAGCAAATCCTTGTCGCCGGCCTTCCAGTCTTCCATCATCGTCGCGCTGAATTTGCCGCTGATGATGTCGTCCATGTGCTTCTGATAGAGCGGGGCGAGCAGCGTCTTGATTTCTTTTGAGAGCGCGTTCGCGCGGATTTTCGCGGGGTTCGAGAGGCGGTCCATCATGCCCGTGATGCCGCCCCATTTGAGCGCCTCGCTGATGACGTTCCAGCCGTGCATGAGGAGTTTCGTCGCGTACTCGGGCGCGATTCCGTCCGCCACCATCTTGTCGAAGCAGACAATCGTTCCCGCTTGGAGCATTCCGCAGAGAATCGTCTGCTCGCCCATCAGGTCTGACTTCACTTCCGCCACGAACGATGACTCAAGCACGCCCGCCTTGCTTCCGCCCATGCCCACGGCGAGAGCCTTGGCATACGCCCAGCCCTTGCCCTCGGGGTCGTTCACCGGGTGCACCGCGATGAGGTCGGGCACTCCGAATCCGCGCTGGAATTCGTGCCACACTTCCGTGCCAGGGCCTTTTGGGGCGCACATGACCACGGTGATGTCGTCGCGAATCTGCATCCCTTCCTCAATCATGTTGAAGCCGTGGCTGTACCAGAGCGCGCTGCCTTTTTTCATGCGCTTCATCACCTCGCTGATGACGGCGGAGTGCTGCTTGTCCGGCGTGAGGTTTCCCACGAGGTCGGCTGTGGGAATCAGCTCGTCGTAAGTGCCGACTTTGAAGCCGTTCTCGGTCGCGTTCTTCCACGACTGCCTTTTCTCCGCGATTGCCTCGGCCCGGAGCGCGTAGCTCACGTCAAGCCCGCTGTCGCGCAGGCAGAGGCCCTGGTTCAAGCCCTGCGCGCCGCATCCGACGATGACGATTTTCTTGCCCTTGAGAGCCGCCACGCCGTCCGCGAATTCCTCTTTCGCCATCGAGCGGCAGTGCCCCAGCTGAAGACGCGC
>JAFLSP010000295.1 GCA_022510885.1 Treponema sp.
CGCGCCTGCGCTACCGGGGGATTGCCGAGCCTAGAACTTCCCGAATTCCTCGTGGATGACGCTCATGATTGACTCCGAGAGCCTGTGTTCCAGCGAGAGCAAGTTGCGCACAGGCGGCTCGGCGGTGTCCGGCTCATCGAAAAGCTGGCGGTAGGGAATGCCGAGCGCGACGGCAATGCTCTGGATGACCTCAAGCGACGCGGACTTCCTGCCAAGCTCAATCTGCGTCATGAACGGCACGGAGATTCCCGCCTTCTCCGCGAGCAGCTGCTGCGTCCAGCCGAATTCCTTGCGGTATTTCCTGATGTTGCTCCCCAGAACCAAAAGAATGTCTGTCATCCTCCGCATGATATTGCTATCAGCAACACTTGAAAATTATCCAAAAGCAATGTACAGTGTTGATAATAGCAATATTGGGAGTTGCGTATGGAACTGTTCGGAAAAAAGAAAGACATTGACGGCGAGACCTCGCGGCGCATCACCGCGCTCCGCTTCATACTGATGGTGCTCGTGGTGCTGATTCACGCGAACCTCAAAGAGGACGACGCGCTGAACTACTATCATCTTGACTTTGTGCAGCCCGCATGGATTGGCTGGCTCAAGAATTTTGTCTGCGGCTCGCTCGGAGGCGCGGCAGTGCCGCTGTTCTTCTTTTTCAGCGCGTACTTGCAGTTCCGCAAAAACGACCGCTATCCCGTCCTGCTCAAAAAGCGCGCCCGAACGCTGCTCGTGCCATATATGGCATGGACGCTCCTGACGGTGCTGCTGTATTTTGCGGCGCAGTCGATTCCGCAGACAGCGCAGTTTTTCGCGAATCCCATAAACATCGTGCGCAACTGGCGCGGCCTCGACTGGCTAAAGATTTTCACGTATCACAGTCCCGACAGCCCACTGCGGTCTCCGCTCGTCTATCAGTTCTGGTTTCTGCGCGACCTGATGATTTTCATCGTGCTCTCTCCGCTCCTGCGCCTCGTGCTCGTGCGCTTTCCGTCCGCCTTCCTTGCGCTGTGCGCGGCGTACCTGTGCGGTCTTCCCGTATTCATCACGCCATCGACCGGCGCGCTCTTCTTCTACTGCGCGGGTCTGCTCGCGGCAGAAAAGGATGTGGATTTCTTCGCGCTCTCCGACCGCCTGCGTTTCGGCGAGTACCTTGCGCTGATTGCCTTCGTGGAGCTGGTCTCGGCGTTCTCGTCCGCGCCAATCGGCGCGCTCAAGATTGCGCTCTACTGCCTGTTCTGGCTCAAAGTCTCGCGCTTCATCGTGCAGAGCGGGCGGGCATACGCGGTGGCGGAGCGGCTTTCGGGCTACTCGTTTTTCCTGTACGCCGTCCACACGCCTTTCCTCGGCACATCAATAAACAAACTGAGCTGGCGGCTGATTCCCCTGCACGG
>JAFLSP010000296.1 GCA_022510885.1 Treponema sp.
GCGAAGGCCTGCTCCAAATCCGCGATGATGTCGGCGACGGTCTCCGTGCCGATGGACAGGCGAATCGTGTTGGGCTTGATGCCCTGGTCGGCAAGTTCCTCGTCGGTCAGCTGTGAGTGCGTCGTGCTTGCCGGATGGATGACCAGCGACTTGACGTCCGCGACGTTCGCCAGCAGGGAGAAAATCTGCAAGCGGTCGATGAACGCCTGCGCGTCCTTCGCGCCGCCCTTAATCTCGAACGTGAAGATTGAGCCGCCGCCGTTCGGGTAATACTTCTGGTACAGCGCGTGGTCGGGGTGGTCGGCAAGCGCGGGATGGTTGACGTGCTCCACGTGGGGGCTTTTCTCCAAATAGGCGAGCACTTTCTTGGTGTTCTCCACGTGCCGCTCCACGCGAAGCGACAGCGTTTCCAAGCCCTGCAAGAGCAGGAAAGCGTTGAACGGGGAAATCGTCGCGCCCGTGTCGCGCAGCAGAATCGCGCGGATTTTGGTGACGAAGGCCGCGGGGCCGACCGCCTTGACGAACGAGATGCCGTGGTAACTGGGATTCGGCTCGACGAGCGCAGGAAATTTGCCGCTCGCCGCCCAGTCGAACTTCCCGCTGTCCACGATGACACCGCCGAGCGTCGTGCCGTGACCGCCGATGAACTTGGTCGCCGAATGCACCACGATGTCCGCGCCGTGCTCAATCGGGCGGAACAGGTAGGGCGTGGCGAAAGTCGAATCGACCACGAGCGGAATCTTGCTGTCGTGCGCAATCTTCGCGAGCGCGTCCAGGTCGGGAATGTCGCTGTTCGGGTTGCCGAGCGATTCCGCAAAAATCGCCTTCGTCTCGGGTCTGATTGCCTTCTTCACCTCGTCCAGATTGTGGATGTCCACGAAAGTGGTCGTGATGCCGTACTGCGCCAGCGTGTGCGCGAGCAGGTTGTACGTGCCGCCGTAAATCGTTTTCTGGCTCACGATATGCCCGCCGCCTTCGGCAAGGTTCATGATGGTGTAGTTGATTGCCGCCGCCCCGCTCGCAACCGCCAGCGCGGCAACGCCACCTTCAAGGGCGGCAACGCGCCGCTCGAACACGTCCTGCGTGCTGTTCGTCAGCCGACCGTAGATGTTGCCCGCGTCGCGCAGGCTGAAGCGGTCCGCCGCGTGCTGCGAATCGTGGAACACGTAGCTCGTCGTCTGATAAATCGGCACCGCCCGCGCGTCCGTCGCCGAATCCGCCTCTTCCTGCCCGATGTGGAGCTGCTTCGTCTCAAAGCCCCATTTTGACGTGTCCGTAATCTTTGCCATGCCAGCCTCCTTCGCCCGCGTGTCTGCCTGTCTAATTCACATTAAACAACTGGGTTTTATATGTTCATAGCATACGGAAAGGACGCGGTTGTGTCAAGGG
>JAFLSP010000297.1 GCA_022510885.1 Treponema sp.
GCGGGCGGCTACGCAATCCGGAGCGTGTACTTTGACGACCTCTACAACACGTGCTTCTTTGAGAACGAGGACGGCACCGACCCGCGCGAGAAATTCCGCATCCGCATCTACAACTGCTCGGACGCTCGGATTACGCTTGAGCTGAAAAAGAAAGAGCGCGGCATGACGCGGAAAGAATCGTGCCGGATTTCGCGCGAGGTCTGCGACGAGATTCTCTCGGGCGGCATCCCCGACATCAGCGCGGAGACGCCGTTCCTGCTGAAAAAGCTCATCATGCAGATGCGGGTTCGCGCGCTGCGCCCGGTGGTCATCGTGCAGTACGAGCGGCTGCCCTTCGTGTACGGGACGGGGAACGTCCGCGTGACGTTCGACCGCAACATCCGCAGCTCTTCCGAGGTCGCGCGGTTTTTCGACGCGGGCTGCCCGTTCCGCCCGGTGCTTCCCGCAGGTACGAACATGATGGAAGTGAAATTCGACGAGCTGCTGCCCGACTTCATCTCCGCCTCGCTCCAGACGGGGCTTCTGTCGCGCACTTCGTTCTCCAAATACTATCTTTGCCGAAAATACAGTTTGAGAGGTAACTATGACTTTTAAGGACATCTTCAAAAAATCGTTCATTCAGGGCTTCACGCGCTACGACGCGACCCCCGAGAACATCATCGTCGTGTTCGTCATCTCGGCGTTCTTCGCGCTGTACATCTTCTTCGCGTACCGGCTGCTCACCCGGCGGACGTTCTACTCAAAGTCGTTCAACGTCGCGCTGCCCTCGCTCGTGCTGATTACGGCGGGCGTCATCCTCGCGATTCAGTCAAGCGTGGTGATTTCGCTCGGTATGGTCGGCGCGCTCTCCATCGTGCGCTTCAGGACGGCGGTGAAGGACGCGATGGACTTGGTGTTCCTGTTCTGGGCGATTTCGACGGGCATCATCTGCGGCGCGGGGCTTGCCGAGATTTCGTGCGTGCTCGCCTTCGTGCTGACGGTCGCGCTGTTCGTCCTCGACAGGCTTCCGGTCGCCCGCGCCCCGAAAATCCTCATGGCAAGCGGCAGCGGCTACGAGCTTGAGGAGAGCATCATGGAGGCGGTGAGGCGGCACTGCAAGGTCTTCGCCGTAAAAAGCCGTGCCCTCGCCGACGGCAGGATTGACATCGTGATTGAGGTGCGCGCCAAGGACGAGGCCGCCCTTTCCCGCGACGTTGCCTCGATTGCGGGCGTGTCCAGCTCCACGCTGCTCGCCCACGACGGGGAAGTAACGTACTGATTCGTATGCGCGCCCGCTATTCTGCGGTGCTTTGCGCCGCGCTGCTCCTGCTCTCGCTCGCCGCAGCCCTCTCGTTCGCGTTTTCGGCATCGCGCAGGATTACGGTCGCCGACTGCGAGCGGCTTGGG
>JAFLSP010000298.1 GCA_022510885.1 Treponema sp.
CCCGCCTTGCTTGCAGGGCGGGTTTTCTTTTTTAGTTGAAAATTCCGCAAAAGGTGAGTATTATAAAAAAAACACAAGGCACTGTACGCGGACGCGAGGCGTATGGTGGGCAGTAAGGGCTGACGTATGGACGATACGAAGTTTATGCCGGCGGTAAAGCCGGTCCGCATGGGGATAGATGTCGGTTCGACCACGGTAAAGGTCGTTATTTTGGACGATGACGGGAAGATGCTGTACGGCGACTACCAGCGCCACCGCGCCGACATCCGCAACACGATTATCACGGTCGTGACCAAGGCGCTGGAGGAAGTGGAGGGGAAATTCCCGCTGGGCGAGCGGCAGCCGGTCAGCGTGCGCGTGACGGGTTCGGGCGGGCTTTCGGTCTCGCAGTGGCTGAATATCCCGTTCATTCAGGAAGTGGTCGCGGCGACCGCCGCGGTGCGCAAGATTATCCCGCAGACGGACGTGGTGATTGAGCTGGGCGGCGAGGACGCGAAAATCACGTATTTTACGGGCGGCATCGAGCAGCGCATGAACGGCACCTGCGCGGGCGGCACGGGCGCGTTCATCGACCAGATGGCGGCCTTGCTGGAGACGGACGCGACGGGGCTCAACGAACTGGCAAAGGGCGCGACCACGATTTACCCGATAGCCGCGCGCTGCGGCGTGTTCGCCAAGACGGACGTGCAGCCGCTCATCAACGAGGGCGCGCGGCGCGAGGACATTGCCGCGTCGATTTTCCAGGCGGTGGTGAACCAGACGATTTCGGGGCTTGCGTGCGGCAAGCCGATTCGCGGCAACGTGGCGTTCCTGGGCGGACCGCTGCATTTTCTTGACCAGTTGCGCGCGGCGTTCATCAGGACGCTCAACCTGACGGGCGAGCAGGCAATCGTTCCTGCCGACAGCCAGTTGTTCGTGGCGGCGGGCTGCGCCTATTCTGCGGAGCAGAGTAAAAATCCGCTTGCCCCCAATCATACGTCCGTCGCGTTCCCCACGATTGGTGAATTCAAGGCGAACTTAAAAAAACTTGAGGGCGCGGAGATGCACGAGGTGCAGCGTCTTGAGCCGCTGTTCAAGGACGAGGCGGAGCTGGGCGCGTTCAGGACGCGGCACAGCCAGGAGAAGGCGAGGCGCGGCAATCTTGACGAGACGGAAGGCCCCGTGTTTCTGGGGCTTGACGCTGGCTCTACCACGACCAAGGCGGTGCTGATTGACACCGAGGGGCGCATCCTGTGGGATTTTTACGACGTGAACGCGGGAAACCCGGTCGATTTGGCGGTGCGTGTGCTTAAAGATTTGTACCGTCGGCTGCCGAAGAACGTGTACATCGCGCGCTCGGTCTCCACGGGCTACGGCGAGGCCCTGTTCCAGGCCGCGC
>JAFLSP010000299.1 GCA_022510885.1 Treponema sp.
CCGCAGTAGTTCGCGGGGTTCTCGAAGAAGGCCGCCGGGTTCTCCACGCCGAGCCTCTCCAGCTGCGCGGTGATTTTCGCGAAGGCGTCCTCATGGGTTTTCAGCACCTCGAAGAACGTCCTGCCGCTCTGCTCCGCCTCCAGCGTGATTTTGCGGATGACCTCGTGGCCGTCGTTCACGCCCGCCTCGCCGAGCAGGATGTACGCCGGCTCCGCGAGCACGCCGCCCTTCACCTTGCCGCCCGCCTCCTGCAAGTTGCGCGCCATGCCCTCCTTGTCCGCCTGCAGGCCGCTGACCACGCTGTTCATGCGCGCCACCGCCATCGTGAATCCGGCGACGTAATCCGCTATGAAACGCTGGCTCGCGCTGTTGGTCAGGTCGCGCTGATGCTCGCTGATTTGGTCCATGAAGAAGGTCATCACGCGCGGGCTCATCGCCTTCCACAGCGACTTGACGTGCTCGCTGTTCCAGGGGTTGCGCTTCTGCGGCATGGTTGACGAGCCGACCTGCGTTGAGGCGAAATACTCGAAGACCTCGCCGATTTCGCTGCGCTGCAAGTTGCGCAGGTCGTCCGCAAGGTTCGCGATGATGCCGAACGCCACGTTCATCTCAAGCAGGAGGCGCAGGACGTGCTCCGGCTCCACGAGCTGGTTCGAGTACTCGCTCGGCTTCAGCCCCAGAAACGACGTGTAGACGCGCTCCAGCTCCTCGGGGTCCTTCACAATCATCGAAGGGCCGTTGTACGAGCCGACAGGTCCCGCGAGCTTTCCCACCAAATCGCGGCTCAGCTCCTCGATTCTCAGGATTGACTTTCCGAGCCGCGCCACGAATTCGGCGATGCTCCAGCCGAAGGTAATCGGAACGGCGTGCTGGCCGTGCGTGCGCCCCACCTGCGGAGTCCCGCACTCGCGCCCGGCAATCTCGCAGAGGCTCAGCTCAAGCTTTTTCAGCTCAGGCAGGACGACCTGCTGCGTCACGTCCCTCATGCGGCAGGAAAGCGCCGTGTCAAGGATGTCCACGGAGGTCGCGCCCAGATGGACGAGCGGCCCGATGTCTGCGGGGACCTTGGTCTTCATCACGTTGACGAGCGCGCGGATGTTGTGCCGGGTCTTCTCCTCCTCGGCGTAGACTTCCTCCGGGTCGATTTTCCCGGCGATGTCGTCAAGGCTCTTTTCGATTTCGGCGGTGAGCTTCCCGCGCAGCTTGAGGTGGCTTTTGACAAGCGCCGCCTCGCACAGCGCGCACGAGCGGACGCTCGCCTCCTCGGAGATGCAGCGCGAAAGCCCGTCAAAAACCGCCTTCTCCGAAAGCGAGTAGCGGTGGTCTATGCAAGAAAGATTCTCAAAAATATTGCGTGTTTCCATAGGGGAAGTATA
>JAFLSP010000003.1:0-27418 GCA_022510885.1 Treponema sp.
GTGGAGCACCTTGAGGACGAGGTGCAGACCTACAAGGATATGTGACGGCTGTCCCACGCCCGCTTGGATGCTGTTGTAGAGGTCACTTGGATGCTCGTATCCAAGTGACCTCGGCGAGCACGGCGGCTTACAGGGTCGCCAACAGCCATTCCTTGAACTGCGCGTAGTCGTTCTCCATCGGAATCGCGCGGTCTTCCAGTTGCATCACTTTCTCAAGCCGGTCGGGGATGACAGGCTCCCTGCCGGTCGCCTTCGCGACGGTCGCGCCGAATTTGGCGGGGTGGGCGGTCTCCAGGATGATGCCGACGGCCTGTTTGTCCAGCACGCTGTCTGCCCACGTGGGGAGGTTCGGGGTCAGCCCCGGCTTGGTGAAGTCGCCCGCGTTGCCGTCCTTGAGCGCGCGCAGTGCGCCGCTGCGGATGTCGTCCCACGCTTTCCAGGCGACGGCACCGTGCGGGTCAATCGTGTAGCCCGTGCGCTCGAAGCAGCTCCGTATCGAGGCGATGATGCCGTCGTCGTCGAGCCAGTACGACGCGAAGAGCCGGCGCACCGTCTCCAGGTCGTACATCGCCGTGATGCGCTCGTAGTTGCTCGGCGCGCCCACGTCCATGGCGTTGGCGTAGGTGGCGACGGAGGGGCGCGCCTCGTAGTCGCCGGTCGCAATCCAGTCGGGGACGGTGCGGTTCGTGTTGGTCGCCGCGACGAAGCCCGCAATCGGCGCGCCCATCTCGCGCGCAATCAGCCCGCTCGTCAGGTTGCCGAAATTCCCGCTCGGCACGACGACGATAATCGCTGGCTCTTCAATCTTGCTGACCCGCCAGCTCTGGTTGCGCACGGCGAGCGCGGCGTACATGTAATAGAAACTCTGCGGCAGGAGGCGCGCGATGTTGATGGAGTTCGCCGACGAGAGCCGCAGCGTCCCGCGCAGCTGCGCGTCGGTAAAGGCGGTCTTGACGAGCCGCTGGCAGTCGTCGAACGTGCCGTTCACTTTGAGCGCGCGCACGTTGTCATCGAACGTGGACAGCTGTTTTTCCTGGAGCGGGCTGATTTTTCCCGCGGGGTAGAGAATCGTCACGTCAAGCCCGGGCACATGGTGGAACGCGCTGCCGACCGCGCTTCCCGTGTCGCCGCTCGTGGCGACGAGGATGTGCAGCCGCGTGTCCTCGCCTCGGTTGAAGTAGGACATGACGCGCGCCATGAACCGCGCGCCGAAGTCCTTGAACGCGCAGGTCGGTCCGTGGAACAGTTCGAGCACGTAGGCGGTGGGGTCAACGGGGACGACTTTCGCCGCGAAGGGGTAGGCGTCCTGTATGAGCGCCGCGAGGTCCGCGTCGGGAATCTCGCCCTCCACGTAGGGCTTCGCCATCGCGAGGGCGATGTCCCTGAAATTCGGCTCGGGTGTCCGCTTGATGCATTCCTCCGGGATGCGGGGAAATGCGGTGGGTATGTACAGCCCGCCCGTCGTCTCGTTCATGCCGTTCATGACGGCGGTTCTGAAATCGGTTTTGACGCTTTTGTCGCGTGTGTCTGTGTATGTCATCTGTTCCAACCTTTACAGTCCGTAGTATACGCTTTCCGTAATCTGCCGTGCCAAATCAGCGCGCGCCTTGGTGAGCGCCTGTGAGTCTTTCGCGTCGGTCGCGCGTGCCGTCTTTGTCATGCGGCAGAGCACCGAGCCGTCCTTCATGCTGAGGCACGTGATGTCTGCGGCGAGCGCGCAGACGTAGCCGCCCGTCGTTTTTTCAATCGGCTGCTCGTACCTGACCGTGCCGTAGATGAGGAAGGCGGTCGCGCCGCCAATCATCGGCTTTGCGGCAGCGTACACGCGCGCGCGGTCGCCGGAGACGACCTCGCGGGTGAAGTCGATGTTGCCGACGCGCACGAAGCCCTTTTTCATCATTTCCGTGAGTACGAGTGACGAGGAGTCCGAGCGCGTGGTGATGGGCGTGCCGCTCGCGCTGATGTCCACGATGGCGATGCAGCCGCCCGCCTGCAGGAGGTCGGTGCGCACCTGGAATGCCGCCGTTACGGACGCGAGTTGTGCCGCCGCCGCGATGTTCGGGTCGCTCATGTCGCCCGCCGGGAATGCCGTGAACGTGCCGTTCAGCGCGGACTGCGGGACGGGCGGCGTAAAATCTGCCGTGCCGCTCGCAGTGGTGGTGATGGTCGTCTCCGCATACTGGAGTTCGCCGTCCGCTTTTGCCGCGGGGTAGCGCACGGTCAGCTTGATATTCTCTGCGGGTGTGCCGTCTGCCGACTTGGTCACTTTGACGCTGAACGGGGAAGCGAATGCGCGTCCTTTTGCCGTTGCCTTGGGGGCTGCGGTCATCGTCAGTACAATGCCGTCAACCATATCCTTGTAGCGCTTATAGGACGTGATGGCTTTTGTCGTGCTGGTGGCAGGCTCCGGAGACACGCTTTCCTCGCGCGCGGTGGCGGTGTTCGTGGTCTGCATGGTCGCACAGGATATGACAAGGAGCGTCGCCGCAGCGGCGGAGACGCAAACGCCTTTGCATGGTTTCATAACTATCCCCAATTCGTCGCGGCGCACAATGCCGGTTTTTCTTACTTACTTATCGGCATGGCGCAAAAAAAGCGTAGGAATATTGCACAATCTATGCGAAAGTCCTACAATCACGGTATGCGGGCGACGGTGGCATACATTTACACGGAGCATCTCCGGCACAATCTGCGCGAGGTCCGGGGGCGGATTGCTCCCCGCACGAAGATGTGCGTGGCGGTCAAGGCAGACGCATACGGGCACGGCGCAGTGACGTGCGCAAAAATCGCCGTGGAGGAAGGGGCTGATTTCCTTGCCGTTGCCGCCGTGAGCGAAGGCGCGGAGCTGCGCGCGGCGGGCATCGACGTGCCGGTGCTGCTGCTGAGCCTGTGCCAGCCGGATGAGATGGACGAGCTGGTTGCGAATGACCTCACGCCGCTTGTGTGCGACGCGGACTATGGTGACGCGGTGGCGAGCGCAGTCCGTCGGGCGGGAAGGCAAGGCTATGCCGTGCACCTCGCCGTCGATACGGGCATGGGGCGCATCGGCTGCTACCCGCGCGATGCCGCCGCGCTCGCCGGGCATATCGTCGGCACGGGTGTGCTCGCGCTCGGCGGGATGTGCACGCATTTCGCCGTGTCGGATTCTCCTGCGCCGGATGACAAAACCTACACTGACGAGCAGTTCTCTCGCTTTTCGCAGGCAGTCGCCGCCGTGCGCGCGGCGGGCATCGACCCGGGAATCTGCCACTGCTGCAACTCCGCCGCGACGCTTGAGCGTCCCGAATGCCACTTGGACATGGTTCGCCCGGGCATCATCGTGTACGGCTACTATCCTGACGGCAAGCCCCGCGCGTACTACGAGCGCAGGGGGATACCTATCGACCTGCGCCCCGTGATGGCGCTGGTGACCAAAGTCGCCGCCGTGCGTCCGCTGGAGCGGGGGATGTCCGTCTCCTACGGGCGCACCTGGGCAGCGGAACGCGACACGACGCTCGGCGTGCTCCCTGTCGGCTACGCGGACGGCCTGTTCCGCCGCTTTGCCCCGGTCATGCGGGTGGGCGTGAACGGGAAGCCTTATCCTATCCGCGGGCGCATCTGCATGGACCAGTGCATGATTGACCTGGGGGCAGATGCCGTGGAGCGGTGGAGCGCGGCGGTGCTGTTCGGCCCGAAAGAGAGCGGGGCGGCGCAGAGCGCGCAGGAGCTTGCCGACGCAACGGGCACGATTTCTTATGAGATAACGAGCGCGATTACCCGGCGCGTGCCGCGCCTGTATCTATGATTTTTTTCACTTCCGCAAGCAGATAGAACGAGCCGGTCACGAGCAGCGGGACGCCTGATTTCCCTGCCGCGTGAAGCGCACCGCCGATTGCCGCATAAAAGTCTTCGGTGCTCGTATAGGGCAGTCCCGCCGCCGCGAACGACTGCGCAAGCGCGGCAAGATTGCTCTGCTTGACCGTTCCCGGCTTGGTGAGCGTGATGCGCGAGAATCCCTGCGCAAACAGCGGCGCGATGTCCGCCATGTCCTTGTCGGCGGCGCAGGCGAAGAGCAGGTGCGCGTCCTGTGTGCCGAACACCGCGCGGAAAGTCCTGAGCGTGCCGCGGATGCTGTTCACCGTGTGCGCGCCGTCCAGGATAATGAGCGACCGCCTGTCCGAACCAAGCGGCACGATTTCAAAACGCCCGGGAAGCATGGCGTTCTCCAGTCCTGTTTCAATCGTGTGTTCGTCCGTGTCCGGCAGCGCCAGCTTGACGGCGACCGCCGCCAATGCCGCATTCTCCGCCTGCACGTCGCCCAGCAACGGTAAGCGCGCCGTCAGCGGGCGAGCGAAGAGCGAAGAACGGATGGTCGTCCGCATGACGACGCGCGTGCGCAGGCCATTCGTTCTGTATAATCCTGTATTATTTTCTATACCTCTGACGCTCGCGTTTCTTCCATCCGCCTCGTATGTGAATGAAACCTCTTGTATGATGTCATCAAAATAATACACCCGTGCGTTCCGTTCTGCCGCAATCTGGGTGAAAACGGCTTTTGCTTCGGGCGGTTGCCGCGCGACCACAACGGGAACGCCGTTTTTGATGATGCCGCCTTTTTCTGCGGCGATTTTTGCAATCGTGTCGCCGAGAAAGACGGTGTGTTCTCGTTCAATTGGCGTGATGCAGCAGATGCTCGGCGTGACCACGTTTGTCGCGTCGAGCCGGCCGCCCAGGCCGACTTCGAGCACATTGTACTCGGTTTTTGCTTCGCGGAAGCACAGAAATGCGTACAGGGTGACCAGTTCAAACCAGGTGATGCCCCTGCCGCCGGGGAGGTCTTCGCGACGGAGCGCGCCCACGGTTTGCATCATGGTTTCGGCGGCGGCGCGGTAGACGGTTTCGGCAAATGGACTGTGCGCGCTGCCAATCCGCTCGGAGAAATCGGTGATGTGGGGGGAGGTGTACAGTCCCGTCCGATAGCCTGCCGCATCGAGGATGGCGGCAATCATCGCCGCGACTGAGCCTTTGCCTTTGCTTCCGGCGACGTGGAATGCGGGGGCGGCGTTCTGCGGGTGCGCGAACGTCTTGCACAGGAACGCCATCGTGTCGAGCCAGAAGACATCTTTCTGCGGGGTTTTCTCGAAATTCAGGTAGGAATCGAGCCATGTTTGCAGTTCGTCTAAGCACGCGAAATGAGCCATGCGCGCAGTATAGCGCGTATCGGCGGACGTGGAAAGGTGTCAGAATTTTTGAAAAAGGGGAAGGTTGTGGAAACTGGCGCACTCTGCTATACTGGCCGCATGACAGACGAATTTGAGACGAATACCGACAAAATCATGGCCGCGGCGGTGCGGAAGAGCGAGAGCATTGAGGCGGACATCGCGGTGCATCCCGAACGCTACCGCGTGCTGACCGGCGACCGTCCGACCGGGCTGCTGCACATCGGGCATTACTTCGGCACGCTGCGGAACCGCGTGCGGCTCGCGCGGCTGGGCGTGCCCACGATGATTGTGATTGCCGACTACCAGGTGCTGACCGACCACGACGCATTCGACAAGATTAGCGAGAACACGCGGCAGCTCGTCATCGACTACCTCGCGGCGGGCATCGAGCCGGGCGAGCGCGTGGCGATTTTCCCGCACAGCCACGTCCCCGAGGCGAACCAGCTGATGGTCCCGTTCCTCACGCTCGTCTCAAATGCCGAACTGAGCCGCAATCCGACGGTCAAGGACGAAATCGCCAAGTCCGAGGTCGCGCTGAACGCGGGGATGTACACGTATCCCGTGCATCAGGCGGTGGACATCCTCTTCTGCAAGGGCAACGTCGTTCCCGTGGGCAAGGACCAGCTGCCGCACCTTGAGATGGCGCGCGTGATTGCCCGCCGCTTCAACGCCCGTTTCTGCAAGGGCGCGGAGCCGGTGTTCCCCGAGCCGCACGCGCTCCTGTCCAAAACGCCGATGATTATGGGGCTTGACGGCAGCGCGAAGATGAGCAAGTCGCTCGGCAACGCGGTGTTGCTCAGCGCGGACGAGGACGAGACGGCGCGGCTGATAAAAAAAGCGAAGACCGACCAGGAACGCCACATCACCTATGACCCGAAGAACCGCCCCGAGGTGGCGAACCTTTTGCGCATCATCTCGCTCTGCGCGGACGAAGAGCCGGAGGCAATCGCGGAGCGCATCGGCGACGGGGGCGGCGGCAAGCTCAAGGCGGTGCTGACCGAGGCGCTGAACGAGGAGCTGCGCCCCCTGCGCGCGCGCCGCGCCGAGCTTGAGCAACAGCCGGAGCGCATCCGCGGCGTGTTGCAGGACGGCGTGGAAAAAGCGCGGGCTATCGCGCGGGAGACGCTCGCCGAGGTGCGGCACGTGATGAACATGGAGATTTAGGGACGGATTTTTTCTGCGAGCGACCGTGCCACGCGCAGAAGTCGCTCGCGCTCATTCATCGCCGGGTCGTCGAGCACGCACTGGAACAGTTCATGCAGGATGCGTCCGACGTGTTTGCCTGCGGGAATGCCGAGCGCGAGCAGGTCGTTGCCGTTCACCGCAAGGTCTTTTAGGCTGCGGGCGGATTTCTCTGCCTCGACCACGGAGATGCGGTCGCGCAGTTCGTCCAGGTTTCGTGCGGCGGGGCTGCCGGCAGCGACAGGGACGCGGTGCATTCCGTAGATGTCGGCGCGGCGCAGCAGCAGCAGGTCGTCGATGTTCTCCGCGCCGACGCGCACGATGAAACGGCGCACGGCGGCATCCGTCCAGTTCGTCTCGAAAAAGAACATGTGCTGCCGTATCAGGTGGCAGACGCGCTCGGTCTGCGCGTTGGAGCATTTCAGGCGGGTCAGCACGTTTTTGGCGATTTCCGCCGATTTTGCTTCGTGCCCGTGGAAATGAATCACTTCTGTTGCTTGCCCAGCAACCGTTTTTGTCTCAACGGTGCGCGTGTCGGTTTTTCCGATGTCATGGAGAAGCGCGGCGAGGCGGACGGTCAGGTTGTCGCGCGGCGCGCCGTCGCAGGTGTAGAAGTTGTGGTCGAGCACGTCGTATTCATGGAAGCCGCGCGCGTCCGCCTGCGTCACGCCGCGTCCGGCGGCAAGCTCGGGGATGAAGAAGGCGAGGATGCCCGTCTCCTCAAGCAGCCGCAGTCCCGCTGAAGGCACCGGCGATTGCACAATCTTGCACAGTTCGTCGCGGAAGCGTTCTGCCGAAATCGAGCGGATTTTGTTTTGCACGGCATCGTCGAATATTGCTGAATAGGTATCGCTTTGTATATCAAAGCCGAGCTGGCTGCTGAACCGTATGGCGCGGACGGGGCGTAGGCCGTCCTCAAGGAAGCGGTCGCGTGCGTTTCCCACGGTGCAGATGCGTTTCCGCGCGATGTCGGCGCGTCCGTCGAACGGGTCGGTAATCGTGCCGTCGGCGAGGCTTGCGGCAATCGCGTTCATCGTGAAGTCGCGGCGGCTCAGGTCGTCTTGAATCGTGGCGGCGAATGAGACGTGGTCGGGGTGGCGGCCGTCGGAATAGCCCTGCTCGGTGCGGTAGGTGGTCACCTCGATGGATTTTCCCCTGAAACGGACGGTGACGGTGCCGTGCGCGATGCCCGTGGGGATGACGGAGCGGAAGATGCGCGTCACGTCGGCGGGCGTGGCGTTGGTGGCGATGTCCCAGTCGGAGGCGGGCGTGCCCCGCAGCATGTCGCGCACCGCGCCGCCGACGAGGTATGCCTCAAAGCCGTTCGCCGAGAAGATTTCGTTCATTTTTTTGAGCTCGGCGGGAATTTTTACGCGGTTCATGCTATCATGGTAGCAGAAAAGGACGGTTTGTGCCATGCATATTGTCATTTTTACCGGCGGCGAAAGCCCCGCGCCGGTCGATGCCGCGCCGTATTTCGCGTGCCGTGCGCCTGATTTCGTGATTGCGGCAGATTCTGGTCTGGTTACGCTGGAACGGTATCGGGAGTGTTTTGGCGGCTTTGCGCCCGACTTGATTCTCGGCGACATGGACAGCCTGGGCGACAAGTCGCTGTTGCGGCAATATCCGGCGGACATCGTGCGGACTTTTATGCAGGACAAAGACGCGACCGATACGGAACTTGCGCTGGAGGAGGCGCACCGCAGGGCGAGCGCGGACGACTGGATTACGCTCGTAGGCGCAAGCGGCGGTTCGCGTGCCGACCATTTCCTTGCGGTATTCGATTTGTTCGCTACGGATTTGCGTCCCGACTGCTGGCTCTGCGGCACGCAGTCGTTTTGGTACGCGGGCGCGGGCAGGTCGTTCTCGGTCGGCTCGCTTGGCTTGCGCGACGTGGTATCTGTGGCGCGCACGACGGCTTCACGCACGGGCGGTTCGCTGTGCTCGGAAGGACTGCTTTGGGAATATGACCGATTCCGCACGGAGGGAATGCCGAGCGTGAGCAACCGCATTGCACCGGCGCACTACGAGCGAGGCAAAGACGTGCGGGTTTCGGTGCAGGAAGGCGATTTCGTGCTGATTCTGCCGCTCTCGGCGCGGGTGCGGGTTCACGAAAGCCCCGCTGTCAGCAAATCGACGGCGAGCGAGAAAGACATGAGCGCGACGGCAAGCGCGAGCAACAGCCCGTAGGGGATGAGACGCAGCAAGAACGTCAGTCTCCGCCACGCGAGCGTATACCAGACACTCGCGACCATTCCCGCGATGCAGAGAAGTGCGAGCGCGATGGCGGAAATCCCGAGTACATGCTGGATGAGCACGATGTTGCTCTCAAGGAAATGCTGCAAGTTGCCCGAAACGTAGAACATGGCGAGCACGAGCGTCTCAAAACTCATAAAGAGCACGGCACGGCGGATGAGGCGCAGTAGCACAGGCGATTGCGCCTCCAATCTTGCATTGTCGTCGCGTTTCGGGCTATAATGGTCGTGGCACATATCATTAGTATACACGAAAGGCAGGGTATGAGAAAGGGAGCGAAACATTTTTTCGGCACGGTGGCGGTGCTCGCGCTTGCGGGCGGTGCCGCTTTTTTCTTCGGCTGGGTGCAGTTCAGGATAAAGACCGACGAGTGCGGCGTACTCGTCTCCAAAACGAGCGGCGTGTATCCCTCCGTGATTGAAAAGGGCACGTTCTGCTGGCGCTGGGAGCCGCTTTTGCCCACGAACGCCACGCTGCTGACGTTCCAGCTCAAGCCGCGCTCGTACCATACCTCCGTGCGTGGCGCGCTGCCGTCCGCGGAGGTCTATTCCGCGCAGGTAAAAAGCGCGCCCGATTTTGCGTATGCATGCGACATCGACGTTTCGCTTCGGATGACGAAAGAGGCGCTGCTCGCAAAAGTGGGCGACTCGGAAATCACGGCGGACGCGGAGCTGGAGGCTTACTTGAGCCGGACCGCCGACCGCGTTGCCGAGCTTGTCGCCGCCTACCTCATCGCGGAAAGCGCGGCAGACCCGACGGGCATCGCCACTTCGCGCAGCACCGAGCATATCCTTGCGGGAATCGGCACGGACGACGCGCTGGACGGCATTGAGGTCGTCTCGCTGTTCGTGCGGGATGCGAAGATTCCCGACGCGGAGCTGTACGAGCGCGCCAAGCGGACGTACATGACGTTTCAGGACTATGTGGATGAGGCGCTGATAGCGTCGGCACAGCATCAGGCGGACACGATTCTGTCCGACAACCGTGCCGTAAGCCGCCTTACGCAAATCGGCGAGACGCTGAAGAAATACCCGGAGCTGTCAGAAATCCTGAAAAACGGCGATTCCGCCGATTTCATCAAGTCGCTGAACGAGAAGGTGCAGTAGGAGCGGATATGGCAAAGAGACTGTACGGCTTGCGCGGCGCGACGGGCGCGGCGAACACGAAGGAATCGGTGCAGGCCGGCGTGACGGAGATGTGCCGCCGCCTGTTCGCGGAGAATGGTCTCGCGGCGCAGGACATCGTGTCTGTCCACTTCACGCTGACCAACGATTTGACCGCGCTCAATCCCGCGTTCGCGCTCCGCTGCGGTGACGTCGGCATTGACGTGAGTTCGTGCGCCCTGTTCACGTCGCAGGAGGCTGCTGTCGAGGGCGCGCCTTCCGGCATGGTGCGCGTGCTCGTCCATGCCTACCTTGAGGACGGGGTGTCGCCGCGTCACGTTTACGTCAACGGAGCGGAAAAACTCCGACCCGATTTCGTGCGGAAATGACGGAAATCCGTGCACGTCGCTTGACAGCCATCGCGGATTTCTGCTATGATAGTACTCGTTCCGTGAGGAGCATCTGCTGCTTTAGCTCAGTTGGTAGAGCACGTGATTTGTAATCTCGGGGTCGTGGGTCCAAGTCCTACAAGCAGCTAAGAGAACGGGGAGTTTCCCGAGTGGTCAAAGGGGACAGACTGTAAATCTGCTGGCTCCGCCTTCGTAGGTTCGAATCCTACACTCCCCAAAGGGGCTTGAGTTTTTGCTTGAGCCCCTTTTTCATGCGCGGAGGGACACGGTGTATTACGACAACGGACTGCATTTCTCATGCCGGCGGTGCTCGACCTGCTGTCGTATCGACCCCGGTTTTGTCTACCTCTCTCGTGCTGATTTGACAAATCTCTGCCAGAAGTTTAGAATGAGCGTGAGGGAGTTCGTCGGCGTGTACTGCCGGTGGGCGCAGTATGATGACGGCGAGTTGGTGCTCAGCCTCAAAGAAAAGACGAACTGCGACTGCATCCTGTGGGACGGCGGTTGTTCGGCATACGGTGCGCGACCAGTCCAGTGTTCCACGTTTCCGTTCTGGTCGTGGATTTTGAAGGACAGGGGACAGTGGGAGGCCTGCGCTGAGTCGTGTCCGGGAATGGGCACGGGCAGATTGTGGACGAAGGACGAGATTGAGCGGGAACGAAAAAAGTATGAGCAGAATCTGCCACTGCGCAAGACCGACCTCGACGGGGAGTTATAGGCCGTGAACGTGCATTTTTGGGGCGTCAGAGGGTCGCTTCCCGCTCCGCTGACACCGCAGCAGGTGCAGGCAAAAATCTCGGCGGCGATTCAGCGCATCCAGCCCAAGGATATTGCCACGGAAAGCGCGCGCGCGCAGTTCACCGCGTCGCTTCCTGACTGGCTGTACGGGACGACTGGCGGCAATACGCCCTGCGTGGAAGTCACGTCAGAGGGCAGGACGAAACTCGTGTTTGACGCGGGGACAGGGCTTCGCGTTATGGGGCGGCTCGGCGAGCGTCCTTGCGACCTGCATTACCATATTTTCCTGTCGCACTTCCACTGGGACCACATCCAGGGACTGCCGTTTTTTGAACCGGCGTACAATCCGCAGGCGCAGCTGGACATTTACTCGCCGTTCGACCATATCAAAGAGCGACTTGAGGAGCAGATGCGCGAGCCGTACTATCCGGTGCGCATGGACGCACTCACTAAAAACATTCGCTTCCATGTGATGGAGCCGGCGAATCCATACATGGTGGGCGACGTGACAGTCAGCGCGATGCGGATGAGTCATCCGGGCGGCTCATTCGCGTTTGCGGTGGAGGGGCAGGGGCGCAAGGTCATCTACGCTTCTGACGTGGAGTTGCGTCCGTCTGATTTCGAGCGCACTGCCGAGCATGAGGCGTTTTTTGGCGGCGCTGACGTGCTGATTCACGACGCGCAGTACACGGTGGAGGAGGCATACACGAAGCAGGGGTGGGGGCATTCCGCGTTCTGCTATGTGATAGATTTTGCAGTGGCGTGGAACATCAAGCGACTGTACCTGTTTCATCACGACCCGACCTATGATGACCGCAAGATAAACGAAATCCTCCAGTCGGCACGCTGGTACGCTAGCTATATCGCGCAGGATGCGGTGCAGGTGTACCTCGCGGTGGAAGGGCAGGATGTTAGGCTATGACCGTCGTTCCGCTGCCGTTTGACTCGATAGAGGACTTGCACCTCGACTATCACTTCTCTCACCGCGAGATACGTGTCCTTGCCCGGTATTTCCGCAACCATCAGGCTGACTTACCCGAGGGGCTTGAGGACTTCGCCCGGGCGGTGGAAGCGGCGGTGTACAACGCGATGTCCATAGATGAGGCGGAGGAGTTTTATTCATGAAGATGTCGAATCGCCCGATGCGGCGGTCGCTTGCCATATTGCTCGGCCTGTGCGCCGCTATGCTTGTGCTTGTCGCCGCAGGATTCGCCGCGCTTCAGTTCACGTTTTCATCTGTCTCCGGCAAGGAAAACGCCGTGTCCGTGCGCGTGGAGGTTCCTTCAGGAACGGGGGTGCGCACACTTGCAAGAATGTTGGTTCGGGAAAAACTTGTCCGCTCGGAAAAGGCATTTTACCTTGCGGCGCGCTGTCCGTTTCTGGCGGGACGTTCGGGCGCGTTCGTGCTCAAGCCGGGGGTGTACGACGTGTCGAGCGCGCAGAACATCGCGCAGTTGCTTGACATGTTCGGGAGCGGCGAGGGGGCGTACATTGCCGCGGTTATTCCTGAAGGCTTGACGCTCGGGCAGATTGCGGCAGAATTGGATTCGCTTGGCGTGTGTGCGATTGACGATTTCAGGGCGGCGGCGGCGGATAAGGCCCTTTTGCAAGCGTGCGGCATTCCTGCGTCCGCGCGTGACTTTGAGGGCTATCTTTTCCCGGACACCTATTTCTTCACGCCGCAGATGACAGGCAAGGAGGTCGTGCGTGTCATGGCGGACACGTTCTTCCGACGGTTTCAAGAAGTCGATGTTGCGGATGATTACAAAGTGGACGGCGTGCTTTCCCCCGAGCGACTGCACGACATCGTGACGCTCGCCTCTATCGTGGAGCGCGAGTACCGCGCGGAGCGCGAGGCACCGCTGATTGCGAGCGTATTTGCCAATCGCCTTGAGACGGGCACGGGGCTGTACTCGTGCGCCACGGTCGCCTACGTCATCACCGAGATTCTGGGCAGACCGCACCCCGACATCATCACCTACGACGACCTGAAAATCGACAGCCCGTACAACACGTACAGATGGCGGGGACTTCCCCCTGGGCCGATTTCAAATCCGGGCATGGTCGCGCTGCGCGCGGCGGCGAATCCGCCTCATACGGATTATTTCTATTTCACGCTCACCGATGCCGACGCAGGAACGCACACGTTCACCGAGACGCTCAGCTCGCATGTGCAGGCGACCGCACAGTTCAAGACGAAAAAAACGGCGGCCGCGAAGTAGATGGCGGGCTTCATCCAAAAAGAGACGACCGATGCCGTCGTGCGCGCTGCGGACATCGTGGCGATTGCGGGCGAGTACGTGCGGCTTACCCGGCGCGGCTCGTCCTGGTGGGGCTGCTGCCCGTTTCACAACGAGAAGACGCCTTCGTTCTGCGTCACGCCCGATAAAAATATGTTCTACTGCTTCGGCTGCCACAAGGGCGGCGATGTGTTCACCTTCGTAATGGAGATGGAAAAGCTGACGTATCCCGAGGCAGTTGTTTCCCTTGCGCGGAAATACGGCATCGAAGTTACGTATGAACAGGGCTATCATCCTGAAAACGCGCGGCAAGACACGGAAAAGACAGAGCTGGTCAGCCTGTATGACCGTGTGGCAAGCCTGTTCCATTACTTGCTCACGCAGACCGAGGGCGGCAAATTCGCGCTTGAGTACGCCCTCTCGCGTGGGCTGACCATGCAGACGATTGAGAAATTTAAACTAGGCTACGCGCCTGCCGACCGCCGTTGGCTCAAATCTTTCCTGCGCAAAAAGCATTTCAGCGACGAATTCTTGGCGAAATCCGGGCTGTTCAGCCGCAATTATCCTGACGTGGCGTTCTTCTCCGACCGATTGATGTTTCCCATTTTCGACCGACGCGGGCAGTGCGTGGCGATGGGCGGCCGTCTCCTGCGCGGCGAGGGACCGAAATACCTCAACAGCGGCGACCTCATCCACTATCAAAAGGGCGAGACGCTCTATGCGTTCAGTCTCGCGCGGCAAGCAATCCGACAAGAAAAGAAGGTGATTTTCTGCGAAGGCTACATGGACTGCATCGCCTACCACCAGTGCGGTATTGCGTATGCCGTCGCACCGCTCGGAACCGCGCTGACTGAGGCGCAGGTACGGTTGGTGCAGGGGTTCACGGACACGGTGCTCCTTTCATTCGACAGTGACGCGGCGGGGCAGGCGGCCACGTGGAAGGCGGTCTTGCTGTGCCGTCGCCTCTCACTCACGGTCAGGGTTATCCGGCTTCGTGGCGGCAAGGATCCTGCGGAAATTATGCTGAATTTCGGTGCAGAAACCTTGACGAATGACGTTGAAAACGCTATACTAGATAGCGATTATCTTTTTGATTCGCTGTCGCATACCTATCCGGTCGATACGCCGGAGGGAAAGACAAAGGCTTGCCTTGCATTCTTCCCGTACATTGATGCGCTCCAGACCGAAATACAGAAAGAATCGAGCTTGAATCAGTTGGGGCAGCGGCTTGGGCTTTCCCCGGAGGCGGTGCGCAGGGATTTCCAGAATCGCGACCGGGCGCGGGAGCGCGTGGAACGACGACAGGATGCGGGCAAATCGAACGGACAGGACATCGCATTGAACGCCGAACTGCGGACAATCCTTGCCGTCGTATCAGACGCGGCCTGCTTCGCGCGGGTGCGCCGCGAACTTGCTGAAAGTGATTTCACGGATGAGCGGGCAAAGGAATTGTTCATCGTTCTGGAGGAGTGTTATCGTGAGGATGATTTGTCGTTCGGCACGATACTGAGTCGTTGTGCGGATGACGGTGTGCGGCAGATGATAAGCCGTGCGGTCGCGTCCGGCGAATTCGCGGAAAATACCGAGAAAATGGTAGCCGATGGCATCGCGCTAATAAAACGGAATGGCCTTGAGCGGCGACGCGATGCGCTGATGAGCCGTATCCGTATGCTCGTTCCCGCAACGCCGGAAGACCGGGCAGCGCTTAACGAACTTCTCGCACAGAAAATGGACATCGACAGCAGACTGAACGGAAAGGACTGAAAGGTATGGAGCAAGAGCTGGATTCCCGCGTGGCAAAACTGCTTGCCTACGCGAAAGACCGTCAGCTTGTCTCATGGGACGAGTTGACTGAGCATCTTGGGCAGGATTTTGTCAATTCACCCGAAATGGAAACGGTATTGCAGTTGCTGACGCAGCACAACGTGCAGGTCATCGAAGATGACGAACTGGACGATGATGTGGACAGTCCGGAGACCGAGGAGGAAGACCTTGCGGAAGACGATGACGCAGAGATAGTCGCCGAGGATGACGGCAAGGATGAACACAGTCAGTTGCTCAATACTGACCGCGACTCCAATGTGGACGACCCTATTCGTCTGTACCTGCGTGAAATCGGCAAAGAAAAGCTGCTCTCGGGCGAGCAAGAAGTCTCGCTCTCCAAGGAGATGGAGGACGGCGAGAATATCATCAAGAACGTCATCAAGCAGTCCGGTATGATGATTCCCGAGTTTTTTGCCGTCGCGCAGAAAGCGTTCACGCGTATTGACATGCATGAGCCGGGCAAGGCGCGCAAGGAGCTGAACGAGGAGATGGCGGAGAAACGCCGTCTTCGGAACAGTTATTCGGAATACCTGAAGCCCGTTCTCCAGGAAATGAAGCAGTACATGGCTCTCAAAAAGCAGCTGTACGAGACCACGCAGAGCCAGGAAATCTTCGAGAATCCGCAGTTGGTCGAGCTGCGAGAGAAAATTCTTCCCGAATTGCGGAAAACGGACATTCAGTCGGAAGAAATTGAGTGCTTTAGCGCGAAATTCGTAGACGCGCGGCGTAAAATTGATGAGTATCACCACAAACAAGAAAAACGCATGAAGGAGCTGCGTATCGCAAGTCCTGCCGAATTGCGCAGTCTTGGTCGCCGGCTCGCCATTCACTCCGAGGCGGCGAAGCTGGAGCAGGAACTTGGTCTTCGCAGCGACGAAATCCGCGACATTTACACGCAGATTCAGAAAATCGACCGTAAGTTGCGCCGGATGGAGTATGACTTTGAGAACAACGTCGCCGAAATCCTTGAGATGGAGCAGGAAATCGCCCGCGGGCGCAGAATGATGGAGAAGGCGAAGAACCGTCTCATCAACGCGAACCTGCGCCTTGTCGTGTCCATCGCGAAAAAATATACGAACCGCGGCCTCCAGTTCTTTGACCTCGTGCAGGAGGGCAATATCGGGCTCATCAAGGCGGTGGAGAAATTCGAGTACCGCAAGGGCTACAAGTTTTCTACCTATGCGACCTGGTGGATTCGGCAGGCGATTACGCGCTCCATTTCCGATCAGGCGCGGACTATCCGCGTGCCGGTGCACATGATTGAGCAGATTAACAAGGTGGTAAGAGAGAGCAGGCAGCTCATGCAGAAACTCGGTCGCGAGCCGAACGATGATGAAATCGCGCAGCAGCTCGGCTGGCCGGTTTCCCGCGTTAAGCAGGTGAAAAACGTGGCGCGCGAGCCTATCTCGCTTGAGACGCCGATTGGCGAGGAAGAGGACAGCCAGCTGGGGGATTTCATCGAAGACAAGGAAGCCGAGAACCCCGCGAACAAGACGGCGTACACGCTTTTGCAGGAACAGTTGCACTCGGTGCTCAATACGTTGCCGCCGCGCGAACAGGAGGTGCTCAAGATGCGCTTCGGGCTTGACGACGGCTACAGTTTGACGCTTGAGGAGGTGGGACTGTACTTCAATGTCACGCGCGAGCGTATCCGTCAAATTGAGGCGAAGGCGCTGCGCCGTCTGCGCCACCCACGCCGTGCCACTGGGCTGCGTGATTACATCGAGATGTGATATGTATGGACATGAGGCGTGTTTTTTTGTACAATAATTTCGTTAGATATGACCATAAGGAATTTTTAGCATGGTAATGACTGAGGTTTTCGAGAAACTCAAGGATTTGCAGGGGGTGCTTGCGGAGAAATACGCGCTCGAAAGAAAAATCGAGGACGCTCCTCTGCAACTCACCACGCAGGATGAATTGCTTTCGCGGCTGAAAAAAGAGTTTATTGAAAAGAATACGAAATACGAGGAAGTGCGAGCAGGTGTTGAGCACCTGAAAGCTCAGCTTGCGGAGGCGGAAGCATCACGCGAGTCTGGCGAGAAAGGCATGGACAACATCACCACGCACCGCGAGTACGAGGCACTCGACAAGCAGATTACGGAGGCGAAGGAACGCGAGGATGCAATTCGCCGCGAGCTGACGCGCGAGGAGAAATCGCTTGCCGAGCTTAACGAAATCCTGCGGGCGGATGAGGCGATGATTTCGGCGCAGGAGGGTGACTTGAATGACAGCAAAACCTCGCTTGCGACAGAAATCGACAGCTACAAGGGAATGCTTGAGTCTTTAAACCAGCAAGAATCTGAAATCACTCCCGGCATCGACCAAGAAATCGTCTATAAATTCCAGCGTATTATCCGCCGTAATAGCGAGGGTATCGTGGCGGTGAGGAATGGCGTGTGCACGGGCTGTCACATGATTTTGCCAGCGCAGTTCGCAAACGAGGTGCGCGACGGCGAGAAAATTCTGTTCTGTCCGTATTGTAGCCGGATTCTCTATCATCAGGATGTGATGGATGGTGAGGAGGAGACATACTTTTCTGCGGATGAGACGGGAACGCTTGCCGATTTTGATGAGGATTTTGCTGATGAGGAAGAACTGCTGGAAGAGGGTGAGGAGCATGAGGACGGCGATGAGGAGAAGCCGCTGAGCTTTGAGGAATAGGGAACAATCAGAAAAGATATAACCGCGCGCACTGCCGCTAATGAGAACGGCAGTGCGTGAGGAAAGTCCGGGCTCCGCCGGAAAAAATACCGGCTAACGGCCGGGCGGGAGCGGGTAGTTGCGTGTGACGCACACTCCCATTCCTGACAGACAGTGCCACAGAAAACAAACCGCCTGAAAGGGTAAGGGTGCAAAGGTGGGGTAAGAGCCCACCGCAAGACTGGCGACAGTTTTGGCAGGGTAAACCTTATTTGGAGCAAAGTCAAGCAGCGGCAACGCTTTTCCGGGCGCATTGCTGCGGGTAGGCTGCTGAAATCATCTGGTAACAGATGGTTCGGATAGATGGTTAGTAGTCTGCGTTCTTCGGAATGCGGACGAGACAGAACCCGGCTTATTGTCTTTTCTGTTTATATATAGTGGGAGCAATGGTGGGAAAATCAGTCAGCACGGTTACGAGGCGCAGGAATATGTTAGTCGGGCGGCTCGCGGCGACGTTTGTCGTTGTCGCGGCGCTTGCTGTTGCGTTCGTGCTGGCCTCCCGCTTTGTTTTCGCACGGTTTCGCGGCGATGCATCGGTGGTCAATCTCTATCGAGCATGGGAATCGTATGACTATCAGAATGTATATGACATCAGCACGGACATCCTGCGAAAAAAAACGTTCAATAACGCCGCGCTTATGCTGCACGGCTACGCTGCTTTCTTTCTCTCGCTTTCGGCGACGGACACGACACAATCTCAGGACTTGCTTGACGAATCGATTAACGCATTGCGGCTCGCATTGCTGACGGCGAAAGATAAGACCGTGTCGCAGCTGGAGTATATGTTGGGCAAAGCGTATTTTTACAAGGATACGTTTTCTTCGTACTATTACTACGCGGATTTGGCGGTGCGGTATTTGACCCGCGCACGGCGTGATGGCTATCAGGCGGATGACATTCCCGAATTTCTGGGACTGAGTTATGCCTCGCTGGACATGACGATGGAGAGTATCTCCGCGTTCACCGAGGCGCTGCTCGTGCGCGAGAGTGACCTGCTTCTGCTTTCGATTGCGGAGCAGTATTACAAGGCGGGGCAGAGCGTCGCGGCAGGACAGTACCTGTACCGCATCTCGCAAGATTGCAAGGACGAGAAAATCCTGCTACGCGGAAGTCTCTTGCACGGGCAGATTGCTCTGGAAGATGAGAAGTACGCAGAGGCGGAGAAAGAGTTTCAGGCAATTCTGGAAAAGAACGAGAATTCTGCTGACGCATACTACTATCTTGGGGTACTGTATGAAAAGCAGGGCGACTCGGCAAGGGCTCGGTCGCAGTGGCGGCGCGCCCTGCGCGTTCAGCCGAACCATTCCGGTGCGCTGAAAAAAATGGCTGATTTCAGATAGGGAGAAAAATAATGGGATTTTTGGATCATTTTTCTACGGACGTCGGCATCGACTTGGGAACGTGCAACACGCTGATTTACGTGCGTGGCAAGGGCATTGTCATTGACGAGCCGTCCGTGGTCGCGGTGGAGAAAGGCACCAAGCGCGTGGTCGCAGTGGGTGCGGAAGCGAAGCGGATGCTCTGGAAGACACCCGGCAACATCATCGCTATCCGACCGCTGCGTGATGGCGTTATCGCTGACATCGACAGCACGGAGAAAATGATAAAGTACTTCATCTCGAAGGTCATTCCGCGCCATCAGTTGTTCCGCTCAACACGAATGAAAATCGGCATTCCGTCATGCATCACGCAGGTGGAGCGGCGGGCGGTCGTGGAGGCCGCGCTCAAGGCCGGCGCGAAGGAAGTGGAGGTCATCGAGGAGTCGAAAGCAGCGGCAATCGGGGCAAAAATCCCGATTGATGAGCCTGCGGGACACATGGTCTGTGACATCGGCGGCGGCACGGCGGAAATCAGCGTTATTTCGCTGGGCGGCATGGTCGTTACTACGTCCATCCGCGTGGGCGGCGACAAGTTTGACGAGGCAATCGTGCGTCATATCCTTTCCGTGCACAACCTTAAGATAGGGCAGCAGACGGCGGAGCGGCTGAAGATTGAGATTGGCAACGCGATTGCGGACAAAGATTTGGGAAAAATGGAAATCCGCGGAAACGATGCGATTACGGGGCTTCCGCGCCGCATGGAGATTGACAGCGTGGAGGTTCGCGAGGCGCTGAAAGACCCCGTGAGTGAAATCGTGGAGGAAATCAAGCGCACGCTCGGGCGCACGCCGCCGGAGCTTGCCGCGGACATCGTGGAACGCGGCATCGTAATGACGGGCGGGGGCAGTATGCTCAAGGGGCTTCCGCGACTCATTTCCAAGGAGACGGGGGTTCCCGTGTTCCTGGTGGAGAAGCCTCTTGAGTGCGTCGCGGTGGGCGCAGGGCTTGCCTTCGAGCTTGACGACACCATTACCACTGGTCGCTCGGTGTATGACGACTTGAACGACTGACGGTTGGCGTGATTAATGGCGCGTAGGCAGGTTCGCATCCGGTTTCATCTGCCGGAATTCGTGTTGGCGGTTCTCGTTCTGTTCTCTGGCGTGATGCTCGCGTTCAGTTCGGGCGGATTCGTCATCAGTTTCAAGCAGGTTGGCTTTGCGCTCGTCTCGTCTTTGCAGAAAGGCGTGCATGCGGTTGCTGCGGGCGTGGGGAGTACGGTAAACGCCGTGCATGAGCTTGCCCGCCTGCGCGAGGAAAACGCCGCGCTGACCGAGAAGCTCAGAAATTACGAATACTTGCAGCGCACGAACACGGAAATCCGCAAGGAGAACGAACGGCTCAAAGAGCAGCTGGACTTCTCGCAGTCGGTCGAGCAGAGGAATTTCCCGGCGCGGATTATCGGACGCGACCCGGACGCTTTGTATTCGGGGCTGACCATTGACAAGGGAAGTCGCCACGGCATCCGCAAGAATATGCCGGTCATCGCCGTGCAGAGTGGCACGGTCGGTCTCGTGGGCAAGGTAGTGTCGGTGGGCGTGGTGACGAGCCTGATTATGCCCGTGTACGACAGCAAGTGCACGGTGAGCGTGCGCATTCAGAACACCCGCGACATCGGGCTGCTCAGCGGGCGCGGTACGGCGGAGAATCCGCTGTCGTTGAAATACGTCAAGAAGCGCGTGCTGGACGAACTGCATTTTGGCGACCTCGTGGTGACGTCGGGCGAGGGCGGTAACTATGTGCGTGATATTCCCGTCGGGTCAATCTCGAAAATCGCCGTCCTCGACTATGACGCATCGCTTGACATCGAAATCACGCCGATTCTTGACTTTGCGCGACTCGAAACGGTTATCGTGACCGACCTGAGGGAAACAAATCCCGACCGCGCCGGCGCAGGAGGCCTGTGATGATAAAGCCGTTCCTTGCCGCCGCTCTGTTCGCTCTCGGTTTCGCGCTGCTTGAAGCGGCGGTGCTATCGAATCTACTGTTTCTGCCCGTCATGCCGGACTTCCTGCTTTTGTGCACGCTCTATTTTTCTGTGCAAAACGGGACGCTGTTCGGCACGGCGCACGGTTTTCTGTCCGGCGTATTCATGGACTTTTTGAGCGCGTCGCCGTTCGGACTGCACTGCCTGTTGCGGACGCTCCTTGGCTACGCGGGCGGATTGTTCCATCGGACGTTGAATGTGAGCGGCGTGTTGCTTCCGGTGCTACTGGGATTGACGGCAACGGTGCTCAAGGCATTTGTCGTGTGGCTACTCTCGCTGTGCTTTCCGATTGGCATTCAGACCTATCACCTGATTTCTGCCCGTTTCGCGCTCGAACTGGCGCTCAACGCGGCGTTCGCGCCGCTCACGTTCCGCTTTCTCGGCGTGTTCGCGCGGGTCACGACGGTTGACGTGGGGAAGGTCGCGTAATGGCACGGATAACGGGGGAGACGGCCATCCGTGGCGCGCGCCTGCTCATGCTCACGCTCATTGTCGTGCTTGCGTATTTCGTCTGGACGGTGCGCCTGTTTACCATGCAGGGACTTGAGGCGGCGGCGTACCAGCGGCAGTCGCGGACGATTTCGAGCAATGTCACCACGATTGCCGCACAGCGCGGAGAAATCTTCGACCGTCATGCCGCGCTTCCCATGGTCATCAACGCGGACTCTTTCGCCGTTGACTTGACCCCGGCGGAGATTCCGCGCGGGCATTATGACACCGTTGCCGCCCGTCTCGCGACGTTCCTCGGCATCGCCAAACGCGACATCGACAACAAGGTGCCTGTCCGTCTGCGCAACTCGTACACGCAGGTGGAAATCCGTGGCAACGTTCCGTTCGCGGTAGTCGCGGACATCGCGGAGAACATCAACGACCTGCCGGGCGTGTCGTGGCGGTCAAAGCCGGTGCGCAGTTATGTGGAGACCGGCTCCATCGCGCACGTCGTCGGCTATGTGGGCGACATCACGCGCGAAGAGCTGAAGGTGATGTACAACAAGAAACGCTACACCTCGAATTCCATCGTGGGCAAGACCGGCATCGAGAAGCAGTACGACGACCTTCTTCAAGGCGAGCCGGGGCGCGAAATCCGTACCGTGGACGTGCGCGGGCGCGTGATTGACGACGCGCCGGTTGTCGAGCCGCCGCAGATGGGAAAGAACCTCGTGCTCACGATTGACATGCGCATTCAGAAGCTCGCCGAGCAGACGCTGGGCGACCGGGTGGGCGCGGCGGTAGTGCTGCGTCCGGCGGACGGCGAGGTGCTTGCGATGGTGTCGTATCCCTACTATAACCAGAACATTTTCAACAACGATGATTCGACGGCGCAATACAACCGGCTCGTGACGGGCGAGAACAATCCGCTGCTGAACCGCGTGGTGAACGCCGTGTACCCGCCAGCATCAACATTCAAGACGATTATGGCGACCGCGTTGCTCGCGGAGAAGGCCATTCCGCCGGAAAAGAAAATCGAGTGCAACGGGCATATCGACTACGGCGGCAGACGGTTCAACTGCCACAACAAGTGGGGACACGGCTGGCTCGACATGAAGAACTCGCTCGGGCAGTCCTGCGACGTCTACTTCTGGGTGACGGGGCGCGACAACCTCGGCGTTGACCGCATCTCTTCCTACGCGAAGGAATTCGGCTTCGGACAGCCGCTCGGCATCGACCTTCCGGCGCAGTCCGACGGTTTCGTGCCGACGGCGCAGTGGAAGGAGCGGCGCTACCATTCCATCTGGCTCGGCGGCGACACGATGAACATGTCAATCGGGCAGGGCTACACGCTCGTCACGCCGATGCACCTGGCAAACATGGTGGCGATGGTCGTGAACGGCGGGAAAATCTACCGTCCGCATCTCCTGAAAGAAGTGCGCGACCCGGCGACAAACGAGGTGCTTGAGGAAGTCAAACCGCAGGTGCTGCACGAGACGAACATCGACGAGGCGGTGTGGCGCGAGGTGCGGGAGCAGCTGCGCTACGTCATCACCGACGGCACGCCGCAGTATCCCATGTACAACCGCAACGTCAAACTGGCGGGAAAAACGGGCACGGCGGAGGTCGCGGGCGCAAAAAAAGACCACTGGCACAGCTGGATGGTCGCCTATGGTCCTTACGATGCGCCCGTGGAGGAACAGCTGGTCGTCGTGGTGCTGGTGGAAGCGGTCAACGAGTGGGAATGGTGGGCTCCCTACGCGACGAATATTATCTTCCAGGGGATTTTCCAAAACCAGACCTATGACGAGGCGCTCACCGCGCTGGGATTCCGGTATCTGGCCGCCCCGAGGGCAAGGCAGGAATAAATGCGGATTCGCGTGTTTCAAGTCTTCGACTACGTGCTTTTGCTCTGCGTGCTTACGCTCGTGACGGTCGGCATCCTGTTCATCTATTCGGCGGGCATCAACTCGGATGGCGTAAACGTGTCCACCGAGTACGTCAAGCAGATTGTTTGGGCGGGCATCGGTCTTGTGCTGATGGCGGTCGTCGCGCTGCTTGACTTCCGCCGGCTTGACCGATACATGCCGTACCTGTACGGGGGACTGGTGCTCATCCTTGTCTACACGAAGCTGTTCGGGCGGTACGTGAACGGCGCGCGCAGCTGGATTGGCTTCGGCGGTTTCGGTATCCAGCCGGCTGAATTCTGCAAGGTCGTGTTCATCCTGTTTCTCGCCTGGTATCTTGACCACAGCCGGCACGAGGACGAGTTGCGGCGGTTTGCCAAGGCGGCGGGCATCCTGTTCGTGCCGCTTGGTCTCATTCTGCTGCAGCCGGACCTCGGAACCGCGAGCGTGTACATCCCGATTTTTCTCGTGATGTGTTTCATGGCGGGCGTTCCGTTGCGCTATCTGATGTTCCTGTTGCTCGGCGGTCTGCTCACGATGGTGCTGACAGTCCTTCCCGTTTGGCAGGAGAAAATTGCCACGCGCTCCCACGTGTTCATCCGCGTGCTGACAAGCGACCGGCTTCGCTTTATCTGCGTGGCCGCGGCGGGACTCATCGCGGTCATCAGCGCGGTCGTCTGCTCGTTCTTCCGGCAGAAATATTACTATTGGATTGCGTATTTTTTCATCATCATGGGCGGCGCGCTGTTCCTCTCCCGCTTCGGCAGCCACGCGCTCAAGGACTATCAGACGATGCGCCTCATCGTCTTTCTCGACCCGGACATTGACCCGCTGAATACGGGCTGGCACATCATCCAGTCGAAAATCGCCATCGGTTCGGGCGGATTTTTCGGGCGCGGTTTTCTCGGCGGAACGCAGAGCCATTACCGCTTCCTGCCGGAGCAGAGCACGGACTTCATTTTCAGCATCCTCTCCGAAGAGTGGGGCTTCAGGGGCGGGTTTGTCGTGTTCACCCTGTACCTGATAATCATGCTGCGCACGGTTCATATCATGCGCAAGACACCGAGCAGTTACGGTTTGCTCATTGCGTCGGGCATCCTCGCAATGTTCTTCTTCCATTTCGTCGTCAACACGGGCATGGTCATGGGCATCATGCCGATTACGGGCATCCCGCTGCTTTTTTTGAGCTACGGCGGCTCGTCGCTGTGGACGGCAATGACGTGCGTGGGGCTGCTGATGAGCATAAACTACCGCCGCTACGGCCTGGTGGGGGGGGGGTGATGGAGCGTATTGACCCGCTGCGCGTGTTCGGTCCTGTGCTGTGCTCGGTGCAGAATCCTGCGTCCTACATCGGCGGGGAAATCGGCGCGGTCGTCAAAGGGCATTCGGAAGACGACGGGCTTTTTAACGTGGCGATTGCCTTTCCCGACGTGTACGCAATCGGCATGAGCAATCAGGCGATAAAAATCATCTATAACGGACTGAACGCGCGCGCGGATGTGCGTTGCGAGCGCGTGTTTGCCGTGGAAAATGACTTTGAGGCGCTGTTGCGGCAAAAAGACGTGCCGCTCTACACGCTCGAAACGGGAATGCCGCTGCACCGCGTCGATGTAGTAGGTTTTTCAATCGGCTACGAGCTGGGCATCACAGGCGTGCTGAACGTGCTGGATTTGGGCAGAATTCCCTTGCTTCGTTCGGAGCGGAAAGAGGGCGACCCGATTGTGATTGCGGGCGGGGTAGGGGCGACGAATCCCGCGCCGTTTGCCGACTTCTTTGACGCGGTGTTCATCGGTGAGGCAGAAGGCGGGCTGTTCGACCTGATTGAGCGGCTTGCCGCGATGAAGAAAGCGGGAGCATCGCGACACGAACTGCTTGCGGAAATCGCACGACATCCTGCGGTCTGGACGCATGATATGTCGGAGGAGACCTGCGGGCACGCGGTTGCGCGACGGGCGGTGCAGGCAGACTTCGGACAAGTGCCGTCGGTGGAGTCGTTTTTTCCGTTGCCGAACATCAAGCCCGTGCAGGACCATGGCGTGGTGGAAATCATGCGCGGCTGTCCCAACGGCTGCCGCTTCTGCCATGCGGGAATCTACTATCGCCCGCAGCGTGTCAAAGCAAAGGAGCTTATCTTTGCCGAAATCGACCGGCTTGTCAGCATAGCGGGTTATCGGGAAATTTCGCTTACTTCGCTCTCGTCCGCCGATTATCCCGGCATCGGAAACCTGCTCGACGAACTCAACCAGAAGTATCGCGCGCAGAATGTGTCATTCCAGTTGCCATCGCTCAAAGTAAACAGCATGACGCTTCCTATTCTCGCCACGCTTTCCGAAGTGCGCAAGAGCGGACTGACGTTTGCCGTAGAAACTCCCGAGGAGACATGGCAGCTGCGGCTCAACAAGGAAGTCTACGCCCAGCATCTGACGGACATTATCATCGAGGCGAAAAAGCGCGGATGGAACAAGGCAAAATTCTATTTTATGGTCGGCTTGCCGCTTCCTGAGACGGACGGAAAAACTGAGGAGCGCGTTATCGTAGAATTTCTGCGCGACGTGCAGGAAAAGACCGGCATCCAGTGCAACGTAAACGTGGGCACGTTTATCCCCAAGCCGCACACGCCGTATCAGTGGGTACGCCAGATTTCTCCCGAAGAAGCCGAGCGCAAACTCGCCTATATCCGCGACCATCTTCCGCGCGGGAAATTCAAAGTCAGCACGCACGACACGACGACCAGTTATCTAGAAGGACTGCTCTCCCGTGGCGATGGACGGGCGGGGGCAGTTATCCACAACGCCTACAAAAAAGGCTGCCGGCTTGATGCCTGGGAAGACCACCTGCGCCACAACCTTCCGTTATGGGAAGCAGCTTTCGCCGAGGCAGGCTATGACATCAAGGCGGACATCCTGCGCGAGCGCGTTCATGATGAGCCGCTCCCGTGGGACAGCATTTCGCTTGGGCCGACAAAACAATTTTATGAGAGAGAATGGCAACGGCATCTTGCCGAGACACTTACGCCCCGCTGCGCACCGAAATGCGACCATCATTGCGGTACCTGCGTTGGCAACGTCGGCTGCAAAAATTCAAATGATGTATACAAAAGTGAACAAAAAGCCGAGAAACCCTCTCTTCCTGTTCAAAAAACAATACGCCCTGTTTGCAACATCCCGGTCCTCTACCGCGTGATTTTTTCGTTCGAGAAATGCAATGGTGGCGAGTACATTGCGCATTTGAGCCAAATAGAACAATGTAATCGCGCGATTTTAAAATCAGAACTGCCGGTCGTTTATACGGCGGGATTCAATCCGCTTCCGCGCCTTGAATTTGCGACGACGCTGCCACTTGGTGTCAAGTCCTGCGACGAAATCGCGTCGGTGCTGCTGTACGAGCCGATAGCGGAGCAGGTGTTCATGGACGCGCTCAATCGGCATTTCGTGCGAGGCATCCGCATCACCCGCTGTTTCGTGTTTCCGGTAACCAATCAGCGTCGTCGCGAATCGCTCGCGTCTGGGTTATGGGGAGGCGTGTATCGCTACCGATTTTTTTGCGCGGAACGCGCCGCCGTGCGAGATTTTTTTGCCAGCGATGCGGCAAAGCCGTTCTTGCGGGATGATTCGTTGTGTGCATTCGACGGTTTCGGACAGAGCGATTCTGCCACAGAGCGGAACGGTGCGGAGACACTTGTCGCAAAACTCGCTTTTAGGCAGGAGCGCCCGTTCCGCGATGCCTTGGAGTCGTTTTTCGGGAAGAAATGGTATGAATTCGTGGAGATTGTTAAGGTTCAGACGCTCGCGAAGCCCGGCATCATGAACGTGCGTTACGACATGAGCGAGGCGGTTTCGTTTTTTGAGTTGTATGAACACATTGCTGCGGTCAACGCAGAGCTTATCCGACAGCGCGATGAAAAACATTAGTTAATTTTCTTTTCCGCTCCGCCCCATATAGCATTTCCTATAATGCACATTCTGTCTACCGATATATGTTTTTCTTCTCTCGATTCCAAATGTCATAATTTCTCCAGTTGCTCGCGGATAAACGCACTCTTCTCCTTCAGGCCGATTTTGC